>JAFPXW010000075.1 GCA_017394565.1 Oscillospiraceae bacterium
AGCACAAAGCTGCGGTCGATCTTGATGGTGTCGAATTGCAGATTCTTGACCAGACCGATCGACGAGAAGCCCGTCCCGAAATCGTCCAGCGCGATGCGTACACCCTGTCCGCGCAGGTTGACGATGACAATTTTCAAAAGATCCATGTCGAGCAGGCGGCAGCGTTCCGTGATCTCCAGACACAGGTGTTCCGGCGGAAATTCCTCCTCGTGAAGGATCGAAAAGACCATGTCCACGAAATCCGGCTTCTCCAGCTGCGTGTAGGACAGATTGACATTGATGACAAAATCCGGATGTTTACGCATAGCGATCTTGGCGCCGCGGACGGCGGTGCGCAGGATCCACTGCCCCAGGTCGCAGAACAGAGAGTCCTTCTCCAGCACCGGAATGAAGTGATCCGGCGGTACCATGCCGTATTCGTCGCTTTTCCAGCGGAGCAGTGCTTCTGCACCGATGATCTGCTCCGTCTGCGCATCAACGACCGGCTGATACAGCAGATAGAACCCATAAAACTGCTGCATGATGGACGCGCGGATCGCGTGAAGCTTCTCAATACGCTGCTTGTTGTCGTTGTTCAGGCCGCTGTTGAATTCGACCAGATCGCCCTGTCTGCGGACTTTCGACTCGCCGTGTGCGTAATTCAGACAGGCATAGACCGTTTCATAGTCGATGTCGAAGTGATCGACACTCAGCAGCCCGGCATTGAGGTCGAGGATGACCGATTTTTCATCAACGATGAAGCTCTCGCGGCAGTGCAGGCGCAGTTCCTCATATCGCATCCGGATCTCCTGTGCATCGAGTTCCGTGAGGACTGCAAATTTCGTACCGTCCAGACGGTACACGCTGCCGTCATTGCCGACGCTGTCACGCAGGTGGCTGCTGAATTTCTGCAATACCCGGTTGCCGAACTGGTAGCCGTACACTTCGTTGATCTCGGAGAATTTGCTGACGCCGATCAGGCATATCATGGATTCCGTGCTGCTGCGGATGTTGGTCTGGAGATCCTCAAAGAATCCGTACAGATTCCGCAGACCGGTCAGCGAATCGACTCTGCCCTGCATCCCGAGGCTGCGCATCGTCCCGCAGTAATACTCCGGATCGCCGTTCTGGTCGCGCAGCACCACACTGCGGCTGGTGCAGACTTCATAGGTGCCGTCTGCTTTTTTCATACGGAACTGGAGATCCTGTGCGCTGGCAATGCCGGCAAATACCGCATCATAGCTCGTGCGGTAGAGGCCGCGGTCATCCGGATGCAGCCGATCCGCGATCACGTTCCCGGCATCGTACAGATACTCCGACGGCAGGTCAAACATACCGACTGCCGCCTTTGACCAGCGTGTGTAATCATACCGCACATCGCAGAAAAATACATACGCGCCCTCCGCGGCAAGCGACAGCGCATCGAACATCTCGTCCAGACGTTCCCGGCGTGCCGGCGGGATCGGTTCATCCAGACGGAAATCCCGTTCCAGCAGCTTCTTCAGGCCGTCCTGCTTCAGCTGGACCTTGTTCTCATACATCTTGCGGTCAGCACGTTCAAACACCGCGCTGAAGCTCGCATCGTGCTTGTAATCATACACCGCCATGCCGGTCGCAACGACAGGCTTGTCGGAATTCATCATGTTTTCAAGCGACAGGTTGCGCAGTTTTTTCAGGAGCGTCTCGCGGTCGTCGTAGTCATTGCTGCGGACGAACACCGCAAATTCATCACCGCCGATGCGAAATACCGGGCTATGCAGAAACACATTGCAGATCATCCGGCAAGCGGCGCGGATGAACGCATCACCGGACTTATGGCCGCGCGTATCGTTGATGTGCTTGAGGTCATTGATGTCGCAGACGACGATCGCAAACGGCAGATAATCCATTCCATTGTCGATGTTCGACTGCACCGACTGCTCCAATTCCTCGAAGGCCGTTTTGTTCTTGACACCGGTGAGAATGTCGCGGCGTGCCAGTTCGTTGGCAAGATTCAGGGCATTACGCTGCTCACGCTGACGGCGTGCTTCCTCCTCTATATTCTCGACGCC
>JAFPXW010000001.1 GCA_017394565.1 Oscillospiraceae bacterium
GCGCACGATGCGCCACGGCTGCTTGTTGACGGCGGAGGGAGCAAGGCGCACGGTTTCAAGTGCTTCTTTGATCGCATCCGTGCCGTCCGTCAGCGGTGTGGAGAAGTCGCCGGCAAAGAACAGTTCGCTTGCCGGTTTGCGCTTGTCCGCCTGGATCGCGGTGCGCATGGCGGTTTCCTTGAGGGACATTTTCTCCGCAGGATAGCCGACGGGCGTGATGCAGTACATTCGCTCGTCCTGTGCAAGCTGCGCGGCGGATTCAAACAGTTCGCGCTTCATCGTGCCGCCGATCCACGTCGTCCCGATGCCGCGTTCCCACAGGAACAGCACCAGTTCCTCCATCGTGTAGCCGAACGCTTCCTCACTGTGCGGCACGGCTTTCACTTTTCCGGCGATATACAGGGATTCTCCCTTGATGACCGGACTGGAAAGCCCGTGTTCCTTCGCATCGAGCAGGACAAATTCCACCGGAATGCCGTAAGGATTCCGGAACGTATCCAGTTTTTCGCGAAGCTCTGCGAGATGTTCGGGGGTCAGGGGATTTCCGTCAAACGTCCGGACGCTGCGCCGTGTCCGGATCAGATCTGTCAGGTTCATGTAGTTTCCTCCTTATTGCGCGGCAGACTGCGCCAGCAGCGATTCCACCAGTTCGCGTTTTTCATACAAGACACAGCCGCCCTCGTGGTCATCCATCAGCACACCGCCGTCCTGCAATGCCGTGAACAGCGGCGAATGCAAGGCATCTCTGAGGGAAGCATTCCGAACATTGACATCCGAATAAGGCGAGAACGGGCAGGGTTCTGCACCGCCGTGGGAATTGATGTGGAAAAAGCCGCGTCCAGCCGCCACGCAGCCGCCCGAACCTTTCTCATCGCCGGGGAACGAAACATAGACCATTTCGGGGCTTTCCCGGCGCAGGCGCCGGATCTCGGCGGCGAGGAATTCACGCTCGGCATCCGTCGGCGCAAGGGATCTGCTCTCGTCGGTGACAGGGACGTATTCGACAAAGATCACCGCCTTGCAGCCGCGGTCGGACAGGCTTTTCAGGAAGGCATCGGAACAGACCTCCCGGTAATTCTGCGTCGTGACCGTGACGGACGCGCCGAAGATCAGACCGCGCGAACGGAAGGCTTCCATATTGCGGATCAGGCGGTCATAAATGCCCTTGCCGCGCCGGGAATCGGTCGTTTCACGGTCGCCCTCGATGCTCATGACGGGCAGGAGGTTCCGGCAGCGGTCGAACAGGTCGAAATACTTGTCGTCGATGAACGTGCCGTTCGTGAAGATCGGGAACAGGATGTTCTGCATCGTTCCGGCAGCCGTGAGAATGTCGCGGCGCAGCATCGGTTCGCCTCCGGCCAGCAGGATGAAGCTGATGCCGAGGTCGTCGGCTTCGCGGAAAATGCGCAGCCACTCGTCACTGGTGAGCTGCTGCACGGGCTCGGCATCGGTCGTGGCGTGATTGCAGCGCGAATAGCATCCGGCGCAGTGCAGATTGCACTTGCTGGTGATGCTCGCGATCAGGAAGGACGGGATGTGTTCGCCCTTGTCCTCGGCGATGCGCCGTTTGCGCGAAGCGGCTTTGGCAGCGGCGGCGAATTTCACCAGAAACGCGCTCTCACGCGGATTTTTGATGGTCGCTTTCAGAGCCTCTCCCACCACTCGTTCAATGCCGTGTGTCAGGTAGCCTTGCAGATCGAACGGTTCCTGCATAGGGATCGCTTCCTTTCTCTTTTTAGATTGTATCCAATTATATTGTACCATATCTTTTACGAAGAGTCTATTGACAGACTCACCAAATTGTTAACGCCGGATTTGTGCAAGTGTACCAAAGTCTTTGGTGCTTTTCCATCACAGGTATCTCACGACACGCTGCATTTTTACCAAGTGTGAGATACCGCGATTCGCGGAAACTGTGTAGAATTACAAGAAAACGATTGACATTTCATGGCATCTGTGGTATAATTAGGACAGTTCCGGTTTTCCGGTAATAACGCCCGTCCGATGGGCAAAATCGAAAGGAGATTTACGAATTATGGGACTGATCAAAGCATTTGCAGGAGCGCTGAGCAATACACTGGCAAACCAGTGGCTGGAGTTCTTCTACTGTGACACACTGGCAAACAACGTACTGATGGTAAAGGGCAAGCACAAGGTCGGCGCGAAGTCCTCCAATACCAAGGGCGAGGAAAATATCATCTCCAACGGCAGCAAGATCGTGGTCAACGAAGGTCAGTGCATGATCATCGTCGATGACGGCAGAGTGGTTGAGATCTGCGCAGAGCCGGGCGGCTACACCTTCGATACCTCCGCATCTCCGTCGATCTTCTCCGGCGGTCTGGGACAGGGCATTGTCAATTCCTTCAAGGAAGCTGTCGGCGAATTCAAGTACGGCGGTCAGGCAGGCCGCGACCAGCGCATTTACTTCTTCAATATCAAGGAAATTCTCGATAACAAGTTCGGCACACAGAATCCGGTACCGTTCCGCGTGACCTATCCGGAGCTGGGCAGAAGCTTCACCGCAGGCGTTCGCTGCAACGGTGTTTACACGTTTAAGCTGGCGGATCCGATGAAGTTCTTCTCCTCCATCGCCGGCAACACCACCGGCAGCTATACCTTCGGCGAGCCGCTGTCTTCCCAGATGAAGTCTGAGCTGCTCGATGCACTGCAGCCGGCGTTTGCAGCAGTTTCTGACATGGGCATCCGCTATGACCAGATCGCGCTGCACAACAAGGAAGTCAAGGAAGCCCTCCGCAAGGAACTGGCTGAGGACTGGGGAAATAAGCGCGGACTGATGCTGGAGAACATCTCCATCAACTCCGTGACCATGTCGCCGGAGGATATGAAGCGCATCCAGGAATTCGAGGATCGCGCATGGAATGCGGATCCGAACCATGCCGCTGCAACGCTCGTGGAGGCACAGGCCGAGGCAATGAAGGCAGCCGCAAGCAATCAGGGCGGCGCGATGATGGGCTTCATGGGCATGAATATGGCGCAGGCAAACGGCGGCATGAACGCGCAGAACCTCTTTGCAATGGGACAGCAGCAGCAGGCGATGCAGCAGCAGGCAGCAGCACCGGCTCCGACACCCGTTCCGGCACCGGCTCCGACCGGCGATAGCTGGACTTGCGCTTGCGGTACGGTCAATACCGGCAAGTTCTGTCTGGAATGCGGCAAGCCCAAGCCTGCACCGGTTTCCGCGGACGGCTGGACGTGCAAGTGCGGCACTGTGAATAAGGGCAAGTTCTGCGCAGAGTGCGGCAGCCCGAAGCCGGCTGGTGCGCCTCTCTACAAGTGCGACAAGTGCGGCTGGGAGCCGGCAGATCCGAAGAATCCGCCGAAGTTCTGCCCGGAGTGCGGCGACCCGTTCGACGACAGCGACATTCAGTAAGCAGAGCAGGGGGGACATTATGGATTGGATGAGTGTATTTGGCTTTGACAAGCTCGATCTGCGCTATGAAGCATCGTGTGAGGGAATGGACGGCGAGTGCTTCCATTATCTCGTGAATTTCGATGCGCCCGTGACAGAGAAAACCCAGAATGACGTGATGGCTGCGATCGAGCAGCAGATGGAACCGCTGAACGATGAGGAGAAAGACCTGTTCCCTGGGGAAGTCTGGCTCTCCGAATTCGGCTGCGAGAACGACAATCAGCTCGACATTGAGCTTGACCTCGGCAATTGCCACGGCGATAAGTTCTATCAGGATCAGGTCATCCAGTCGATCCTGCTTGCGCTCAATGACGTTTCCGGTGTGCGCAGCGTGATCGTGAATCAGGGCTGCGACGATTTCGAGATGTAATTTGTTTTGTGAAAGAAAGGTCAGGCATCCCCTGACCTTTCTTAGAATATGCCGGATAGAATATGCCGGATTTTCGGCAAAAATTTACCAGAGAAAGTGAGTGAACTACATGGCAGACCAATTGATCGAATATAAATGCCCCTGCTGCGGCGGCAAACTCGAATTCAACTCCAGCGTGCAGCAGATGAAATGCCCCTACTGCGATTCGGAATTCTCCATCGAGGCGATGCAGGCGAATGAGGAAGCGATGAATGCGCAGGACAGCGACGATATGAACTGGGAAACACCGCAGGAA
>JAFPXW010000076.1 GCA_017394565.1 Oscillospiraceae bacterium
AAATTCACCCCTTGCAGAGCGCCTTCGGTTAGGGGATTTCGCCCGTTGCGACGGGCGACAAGGGACTCCGTCACCTTGACCCCTGCAAGCTTTTTTGAAAAAAAGCTTGAGCAAAAAACTTTAAGTTGCCTTCGGCTTCAGGAGGACAGCTTTGCGCCTTACTCTACCGTTACCGACTTTGCCAGATTTCTCGGCTTATCCACGTCCGTGCCCTTATGCACAGCCGTATAATACGCGATCAGCTGCAGCGGAACCACCGCCAGCATCGGCATCAGCAGATCGTCAAACTGCGGCAGGCAGAACTGGAAGTCCGCCACATCCTTCTCCGGCGTGTAATCATCACGGGAGATCAGGATGACCTTCGCACCGCGTGCCTTGACTTCCTTGATGTTGCTGATGGTCTTGTCGAACAGCTTCGACTGCGTTGCGACCGCAATGACCGGCATATTCTCCGTGATGAGCGAGATCGTGCCGTGCTTGAGCTCACCTGCGGCGTAGGACTCCGAATGGATGTAGGAGATCTCCTTCAGCTTCAGCGAACCCTCCATCGACAGCGCATAGTCCAGACCTCTGCCGATGTACAGCAGGCTGTCCGCTGTGATCAGCTCCGTCGCGATCTTCTGCGTCATTTCGTGATGCGCCAGAATGTTCTCGATCTGCTCCGGTGTCTCCTGGAGGAGCGCCGTCAGACGCTTGCACTCCGCTTCGTCGATCGTGCCCTTGGCAAGTGCCAGCTCGAATGCGAACAGATACATCACCGCGATCTGCACCATGTACGCCTTGGTGGAAGCCACCGCGATCTCCGGGCCTGCGTGGGTGTAGATCAGCATATCGGCTTCACGCGCGATGGAGCTGCCCTTGGCATTGACGATGGCAAGCGTCTTGGCGCCCAGGCTCTTGGCAAGGCGCATCGCTGCCAGGGAATCGGCCGTCTCGCCCGACTGGGAGATGATGATGACCAGATCACCCTCGCCGACCAGCGGCTCTCTGTAACGGAATTCCGACGCAATATCGACATTCACCGGAACCTTCGCCAGCTTCTCGATGACGTACTTGCCCACAATGCCGGCGTGCATCGCCGTACCGCAGGCAACGACATGGATGGACTTGAATTCGCGCAGCTTCTCCGGTGTAATGCCGCATTCGGACAGATCGGGCATCCCGTCTGCGATGCGCGGCTTGATGGTCGTATTGATGGCAGTCGGCTGCTCGTGGATCTCCTTGATCATGAAGTGCGGATAGCCGCCCTTTTCTGCGGCGGAAACGTCCCAGTCCGCGGTCTTCAGCTCCTTCTGGATCTTCTGGTAGTGCAGGTCATAGACCTTTGCCTCGCCTCTGGTGAGGACAGCGATCTCGCCGGGTTCGAGGAGATAGTAATTTCTGGTGTACTGCAAGATCGCCGTCACATCGGACGCGATGAAGCTCTCGCCCTTGCCGACGCCGACGATCAGCGGGCTTTCCTTGCGCAGCGCAAATACCATATCCGGAAAATCCGCGAACATCACGCCCAGCGCATAGGAGCCCTCCAGCTCCTTCATGGTCTTGATGAT
>JAFPXW010000077.1 GCA_017394565.1 Oscillospiraceae bacterium
CTTCATGTTGTTGTAGAACGGGCTCTTGAGGAACTCGATCGCAGCACGTGCGCCGAGGTAGGAGCCGCCGATGCCGATGACGATCAGGACATCGGAGTTGTTCTGGATCTTCTTCGCAGCCGCCTTGATACGTGCGAATTCCTCCTTATCATAATCAGTCGGGAGATTCAGCCAGCCGAGGAAATCATTGCCAAGACCATTGCGGTCGTGGAGCATCTTTACCGCGGTCTCGACCTGCGGCTTGATGCCTGCCATATCCTCCTCGGTGATGAAGCTGCCGAGGTAGCTTGTGTTCAGTGTAACTGCCATAATATTTGCGCCTCCAGATAGTATCAGTTTACATTATCTATCATACTATAAAATTGAGAATTTTGCAAGTATATTGTGGTATCTCTCCACAAAATTGTGAAATACAGACAATTTTTCGGTTTCTTTTTCGGAAAATTTCACGAGGAAATCTCACAGGCGTTCTAATCCGGAAGCCCTACCGCATAGTTTTTCCCAAAAAGCAGTCACAGGAGGCGGCAGTATGGGAAAATGGTTGTGGGCGGTCGTGGCAGCGGTGCTGTTGCTGTCGATCCCGGTTTTGCGCGTTCACGCAGAGGGCGCAGGAGCGGCGGTTCTGCTCGAAGCGAACACCGGGTGCGTGCTTTCCGAGGACAACGCGCAGACGCCGGTCGATCCGGCGGCATTCTCGAAGCTGATGACGGCTTACCTCGCGGCAAGAGCCATCGAAAGCGGCGAATTTTCGGAGGAAACCGTCCTCACCGCCGGTGAGAGCGTGCGCGGCATGAAGGGCGCGGTGATCTGGCTGGAGCCCGGAGATCCCGTCACGGTGTCCGACCTGCTGGCGGCGCTGATCGTCGGGAATGCCAACGATGCCGCGGCTGTCCTGGCAGATGAAATTTCCGGCGATGCTGCGCACTTTGTGATGGATATGAATGCAGCGGCATTCGATCTTGGGATGCGTGACACGCGCTTCACATCGCCGCAGGGATTCGAGGACGAAAACGCCCGGACAACGGCGATGGACTTAGGAAAGCTCGCCTGTGCCGTGCTGAAATGCAAGGTACTGCGCCCGTATCTGGCGACCTGGCGGACATTCGTGAAGGACGAGACGGTCGAGCTTGTCAACGAAAACACGCTCACGCGCACCTACGACGGCTGTCTGGGGCTGAAAGCCATCCGCACGGGCGAGGCGTATTCGCTCATCGCGGCAGCCGAACGTGACGGCATGATCTGCACCGCCGTCGTCCTGCACTGCGCCGACAAGGATGAACGGTTCGTCATCGCAAAGCAGCTTCTCTCCGACGGTTTTTCCGGCTACAAGACCGCCGCGCCGGCGTATGCGGAGGAATTCCTCGTCCCCCTGCGCATCCGCGGCGGCACGGAACAGGCCGTCCTCCTGAAGCTCACAGAACTCCCCGTCCTTGCGATCCCGAAAAGCGCCCGGATCACGTCTGTCACGGTCCTGCCCGACTTCCGGCAGGCGCCTGTACGGGAGGGAACGCGCGTGGGGACGGTGTATTTCTACATGGACGACACGCTCCTTGCGCAGGCTGGGCTTTGCGCCGCGCAGGATGTGCCGGAGATGTGCTTCTCATCGGCAAGAAGCCGCGTATTACGGGCATTTACAAGTTGAATCCGTCCGCAGGCTCTCCGGTCAGCCGGTTCCCGTCCAGTCCGGTGATGCGCACCGCCCGGATCGTGCCGCGCCAGTCGCTGCCGTCCGTGTCGGGAACCAGCACTGCGGCGTAATTTTCCGCGTGTCCCTGATGGAAGCCCTTGCCGCGTTCACGCTCGAACAGAAC
>JAFPXW010000078.1 GCA_017394565.1 Oscillospiraceae bacterium
CAGACGACGTTCATAGGTTTGTTAAGAAGATAGTAAACGTGTTCGCTCTGCCGGAGGGGCTTGCCGAGGCAGGAAATGGACTGCACATCGGGATCGACCTTGCGGCTGCCGTCGCGCTCGGCGGTGCCGTCCACGAGGACGCTGCCGGCGCGGAGGAGTTTTTTGATCTCGGCACGCGAATGGGGCGTGCGGTCGGAGAGGAGCTTGTCAAGTCGTGTCTGAGCCATAGGACCACCTTTCTTTTGGACTTTTTTCGGGATTTCCGGCATAGTATAAAAATAATCACACACAGGAAAGGACGGATGCCGGTGAAACATTTCAAATTCATCCCACTCCTTGCGGTGACGGGGATCGCCGCGGTCTGCGGCGTTTTTCTGCTGCGCGGAGGATCTGCCCGGCCGGAGGGCATCCCAGCGAAGACCGCAGATGACCGGCTGGTCTACCTGTTCACGCAGGGGTGGAAGGCGGAGGAGATCGCACAGGCGGAGGTGATCGTACCGGACAGCGAGGATGCGAATTTCGCGGCATATGCGGCATTGCAGGATGCGCAGGGACTTCCCGTCCGGAAGTTTGCCGGGCAGACGGCGACGCGCTACACCTACCGCCTGTCGCCGTCGGAGCAATTCGCGGAGCTTCTCTGCGCGGACGGCCAGGTGATCGGCGCGATGCGGTACGGAGGGAAGCACGAGGTGCTGCCGGTCAGTTAAAGTGCGTGGTGCGTAGTTAAGCAGGCAGCCCAAATCTTTGATTTGGTGCTGATCGCTTATGCATAGCTGCGTGGTGCGTAGTTTCGGTGTCCGGCTATCGCCGGACGCTTTTTTTAATAGATCACTGCGAACTGGGGGCTTGGGGGCAAAAGCCCCCATTTATTCATCGCGAAGCGATACCATAACCACGAACTACGCACCACGAACTACGCACTCAAAGAAAAAACACCCCGAACGGGGTGTTTTTTCAAGCGCCTGCGGCGCGTCACGATCACTTGATGATCTCGATCATGGTGCCGATGATCGGGATCGGCTTTGCCTTTGCCTGAAGTGCGGCAACGATCTCATAAATAAATGCAACGGTCGGGGTGATACGGCACACGAGTAAGATCAGTGCGCTCAGCAGCTTGCCGACGGCCGGGATCAGCCCGAAGATACTGCCCAGAACGCCGCCCAGAATGCCCAGAACGATACCGCCGATGAGCAGGAGCAGTCCTTGATTCGAGTAGAATTTCGCAAACTGCGAATCCTTGTTTGCTGTGATCAGCGGGATCCAGAACAGGATCGGGATACAGGCAACAGCGGCAACGCTCTTGTTCTCCTCGATGTCTGTCGGATCAAACTGGTCAGTCATATCCACAAAAAAGTTTTCCATTCCAAAAATCCTCCTTATGTTTCATTCTCGCTGTCGGGGGTTACTTTTGCCGCAGGATCGAGTGCAGAAATGGCAGCAATAAAGCCCGCCACATCACTGAAATCCTGATACACCGATGCAAAACGGATGTACGCAATATGGTCGATATGCCGCAGCTGTTCGAGGACGATCGTGCCGATCCGGTCGGAAGTCAGCTGCTTGCTCCAGCTGCTGGAATACACTTCCTCCACAGCGTCCGCGATGGAATCGATCTGTGCGATCGTGATGGGACGCTTCTTGATGGCATGATAGATGCCGGTCAGCAATTTTTTGCGGCTGTAGGGCTCCAGCGAACCGTCACGCTTGATGACGATGGGCAGGGGCTCCTCCACGATCTCATAGGTCGTGTAACGCTTGTGACAGGTCAGACACTCGCGGCGTCTGCGCTTCCGGTTTTCGTCGGAATGTCTGGAGTCTACGACACGGGATTCATAGGTACCGCAGTAAGGGCATTTCATAGGGGCTACACCTCACATCGGGGATGGCAGTATTCTGTGAAAAAATACAGCTCAGCGATTATTAACATTATATCAAATCTGCGAAATCCTGTCAATGTGGAAACTTCACAAGATTTTACCGGACAGCAACAACAGAACAGGAATTTCCACCAAAGTTTTGTGGAAAATGGCGGTCAGGGGGCATTTTTCTTCTCCGCCGCGCGTCTTTCCACACTGCCGATGAGGTGGGAGAGCATCCGGTAGCCGGACACAAGGTCGGAGATGCCGCGGTAGTTCTGTGGATAGAGCTCGAGCATGACCGACGCATCGGGGCTGTACTGATACAGCGCCTCCAGGAAGCTGCGGATGGGGAAGCTGCCGGCGCCGATGGGCAGACAGTCGCCCTTCTCGCTGTGGTCGCTGATATGGACATGGCAGACGTGCGAGCCGAGCATATGGAGCATATTCAGAGGGGATTCGCTGGCACGGACCGCCTGCTTGACATCGAGGACGAAGTGTGCGTCCTTGCCGAGAAGCTTGATCATTTCGCGCAGGAAATGGAGCGAACCGCTCTGGCAGCGCTCGACATTCTCCTGGGCGACGATGATGCCGAATTCCTTTCCGGCATCGACCAGACGGCGGTAGCGTTCGCAGTACTGCGCAGGTTCGACAGCGTGACGGGTATCGTTGCCGTGAAAGACGAAGATGCTCGCGCCAAGCTTGTTCATCACCTCGAAATAGCGCCGGTAGTAGTCGATCATGTCATCCACACGCCGGTCATAGGAGGAAAAAAGCATCAGCGGCTCGATGGGACACGCAAACGGATGCATGGACGGGCAGACCGTGCCGTAGCGTTCCATGATGGTCTGCATGGTGTGGACACGGGAGCGATTGATGTCGGAGTCGGCATTGACGAACAGCTCGGAACAAGCGATCCCGTTGAGCGACAGCTCATACAGCGCTTCCTCCAGATGCTGCGGAAACAGACAAGCCGTAGAGACTCCAGCCTGCATGGGGATTCCTCCTTTCGGGTGGGATTTTTGGGGGACTGTTACAATTATAGCATAAGTGGGGGAGGTTGTCAAATTAGTTCGTAGTGCGTGGTGCGTGGTGCGTAGTGCGTAGTTTCGGTGTCCGGCTATCGCCGGACGTTTTTTTAATAGGTCACTGTGAGCTGATGGGCTTCCAATTAAGGGAGAAATTCCCAGAGCCGATGGCTTTTAGCTGCGAGATGTGACTGCTAACTGGGGGTATGGGGGCAAAGCTCCCATTCATTCATCGCGAAGCGATACCATAACTACGCACCACGCACTACGAACTACGCACTTAATTTGACCTTTCCCCATTTATATGCTATAATTAAGAAGTATCAGTTCTCAGGAGGCATTTGAAAATGGAGTATATTGACTTTCATGTACACGCATTTGCGGACAAGATCGCGGCACGGACGATCGCGGCGCTCGCGGAAACAGCCTGGACAAAGCCGGCGACCGACGGGACACTCGCCGGAACAGAACAGGCGATGCGTGACTGGGGCGTGGACGGGTTTGCGCTGCTCTCCATCGCGACCAAGCCCTCACAGCACCTCGTCTGCAACAACTGGGCGGCATCCGCAAAGTCCGACCACATCTTCCCGTTCGGCAGCATCCATCCCGACGGGGAGGACGTGATGCAGGAGCTCGAACGCATCAAATCCCTCGGACTCTACGGCATCAAGCTGCATCCGGATTATCAGCATTTCTTCGTGGATGAGGAACGCATGATCCCGATCTACCGCAGGTGCGGTGAACTCGGTCTGCCGATCATTTTCCATGCCGGACTCGATCCCATCAGCCCGCACGAGATCCACTGCACACCGGACATGGCGGCGTGCATCCTCGAAAAATGCCCCGAAACCACGATGATCATGGCGCACCTCGGCGGCAATGCCCTCTGGAATGAAGTCGAGCTCGACCTCGCCGGCAATTTCCCGAATCTCTATCTCGACACCGCCCTCGTCGGCAGCTTTGTGGAAACCGAACAGCTGGGACGCATCATCGAGAAGCAGGGCGCGGACAAGGTCCTGTTCGCAAGCGACTGCCCGTGGGATACGCCGGATAAGACCATCGCCAAGATCCGCAGCCTGGGACTTCCGGCGGAACAGGAGCAGATGATCTTCGCCGGAAATGCCAGACGCCTGCTGGGTCTTTGAAAAAGTTCATATAAACAGTTGATTTTCCGGAGATAATCTGTTATAATATAAGATGGGTGTTCCGGATTTTTTAGAGTTAGGAGGTCTCCGGCATGAATGGAGCAATGGATTTTGGCGTGCTTTTGCGGTTTTTGCTGAGAACACTGGGCATATTTGCGCTGATTTTTCTCGTGGCGCTTCTGACGCCGAAGATCGCGAAGCTCATCGACCGCTGGATCGCACGCTACCGCAAGGATCACGATCCGGAACAGGACGAGACCTACGGCATCCGTTCCATTTACGAGCTGCCCCCGAAGCGCACGGAAACTGCCGAGGATCTCGACATTTCCACCGAGGACAGATCAGAAGTTTCCACC
>JAFPXW010000079.1 GCA_017394565.1 Oscillospiraceae bacterium
AGGGCAGATGTATTTGCAGAACCACGGCTCACCGATCCCGTAGGCATTGGAAACGAATGCCGGCAGCAGCAGCACAAAACCGCCCAGTATGCCGTATTTCAGAAATCGCAGGATGCGGTCAAGTGTTCGCGGAACGGTGAGCTTTGGCAGAGGGATGCGGTGCAGCAGATCCTGCACGAGTCCGAACGGGCAGAGAAAGCCGCAGATCAGCCGTCCCAGCAGCGTCCCGAACAGCATCAGCGTGCCGAGGACATAGAATGAAATCTGATGCCGTCCTCCGGCAGCGACCGCCTGCAAGGCACCTATGGGGCACGAGCCCAATGCCGCAGGGCAGGAGTAGCAATTGAGGACGGGGACGCAGACGGATTTGGATTTTCCGGTGAAAATGCCGCCTTTGAGGAATCCGGCGGCGTAACCGTTAGTGATGGCGGCTGCGAGAAGCTGAATGGCCAGCCGGAAGCGGCTTTGACGTTTGGGCGGTTTCATCCGATCCCGATGCATTCCAGACATACCCTCACCGCCTTTCCCAGAACCTCTGCGACCTCGCCGCGGCTGATGCCAAGCCCGACAAACCCGAGGCCGGTCACCAGACAGGCGATACGCAGGATGTGTTTCTTGCTCATGTGTATCCCTCCCATGAAACGGTATGTACCCATTGTACCACAATTTTCGAGGATTTGCAAGGGAAAAAAGAAGCACACCCCGGGATCTCCGGAGTGTGCGTGAAGAAACAGCATTATAAGGGCAGGGAAGCAACCCATTCTTTGAGTGCATCGACGGACGGTCGGCCGTTGAGGACCTTGCCCTCGATGAGATTGGTGGACGGTGCGACGCTGGGTTTGAGGTATTTCGCAGTATCGCCAAGTCCGCTGCCGCCGGAAGTCGCGAACAGCACGATGGTTTTCCCGAAGAAATCATAACTCTCGAGGAAGGTGTTCACGATGGTCGGCGCGATGTACCACCACATCGGGAAACCGAGGAAAATCACATCATACGATGCAATATCGGCTTTCTGATCGGCAAGGGCCGGGCGCGAGGATCTGTCACTCATCTCCACGCTGCTGCGGGATCTTTTGTTCTGCCAGTTGAGGTCGTCGTGGGTGTAGGGAACTTTCGGGCGGATCTCGTACAGATCAGCGCCGGCAGCTTCCGCCAGATTTTTGGCCGCTGCTGCGGTGACACCGGTCGCACTGAAATAGGCAACGAGCATTTTCTTCATATCTAATCCCTCCAATTTTGATGCGCGTGAAACAAATCTTTTTATCACTATAGCACAAAAATGAGGATTCGTCAAGAGGGTAGAAGAAAAGATAGCAATTCGCACAGATAAGTCCGTAATATTTTATCAAAAATCACGAAACCACGCAGGCAAGCCGAAAACGATTAGTGTGTTTCTTCATAGCTTATTCATTTTGAGCGCAAATTTCTGTCATTTTGATAGGATCGTTCCGCCGCCGACCACGATGTCGCCCTGGTACAGTACCACGGACTGGCCGCGCGTGATGGCACGCTGGGGTTCATCGAATTTCACATGAAGCAAGCCGTCCTCGATCCAGGCAGTCGCCGGCTGTTCCTTGTGGCGGTAGCGGATCTTGGCGCAGACGCTCGTCGGCGTGTCAAGCTTCGGCACGGAGATGAGGTTCACATCGTCCGCGATCAGCGAATCCGAGAACAGGTCGCTGTTTTCGCCGAGGATCACGCGGTTTTCGGCAGTGTCGATCTCCGTGACGTAGACCGGATGGCCCATCGAAACGCCAAGCCCTTTTCGCTGACCGACGGTGTAGTGGATGATGCCGCGGTGTTCGCCGACCACTTCCTCGCCGCGATACACGAAGTCGCCGGCCGGGTACGTCCTGCCGGTGAATCGCTCCAGAAATCCGGCATAATCGCCGTCCGGTACGAAGCAGATGTCCTGACTGTCCTTCTTTCGCGCATTGAGAAAGCCGTTTTTCTCCGCCATTTCGCGGATTTCCGGCTTTGTGTAGCTTCCCAGCGGAAAGCGCACATGGCGGAGCTGCTCCTGCGTGAGCGAGTACAGTACATAGCTCTGATCCTTGCTCTCGTCCACGGCTTTTTTCAGGAGATAGCGCCCAGACGCCTCGTCAAATTCCACACGCGCATAATGTCCGGTCACAACGTAGTCCATCCCCATTTCCGCCATCCGCTGCACCATCGCATCGAATTTGAGGTAGCGGTTGCAGTCGATGCAGGGATTCGGTGTCGCACCGTGTTCGTAGCTAGCCGCGAAGCGTTCCATCACGTCCTTGCGGAAGCGGTCGGAGAAATTGAACACATAATGCAGGATCCCGAGCTTCGCACAGACGAGCTTGGCGTCCTGCACGTCATCGAGCGAGCAGCAGGTCTTTTCGCGCGGAATGCCGGCATCTTCGTTGTGAAAGAGCTGCATCGTAGCGCCGACACATTCGTAGCCTGCCTGCTGCATGAGCAGTGCTGCAACGGAGCTGTCCACACCGCCTGACATTGCGATCATCGCCTTTTCCATGAATTACCTCCGGTCATCAGCAGGCTCCCTCTGGCAGGACCATCGGGAGCCGGATTTACATTGATCAAAAACAGAGATCAGCCGCCGAGTTCGATCATCTTGTCGATGCAGCGGCGAGCCTGTGCAATGGTTTCGTCGTCGAGGAGGATCTCCTCACCGAATTCGCCGCGCAGCACACGGTACACATCCACGAGCGTAGTCGCTTTCATATTCTGGCAGATGAGCGTCTTGGTCAGCGGATAGAACATCTTGTCCGGGCAGTCGTACTGGAGATGCTCCGCGATGGAGATTTCCGTGCCGATGATGAATTCCCTGGCATCAGAAGCCTTTGCGAAGTCCATGATGCCCGATGTTGAGCCAACGTAATCCGCCTGCTCCACCACGCCCGGAACGCATTCCGGATGGACCAGAACGAGTGCGTCCGGATGCAGCGCCTTGGCAGCCTTGACCTCGTCCGGACGGACAGCCGCATGGATCGGGCAGCCGCCCTGCAGGAGCTTGACGGTCTTTTCCGGAACGCTCTTGGCAACGAACGAGCCGAGGTTGCAGTCCGGAATAAAGAGGATCTTGTCGTTGTCGAGGGCCTTGGCGATCTTGACAGCCGAGGATGAGGTAACGCACACGTCCGCAATGGTCTTGAGTTCTGCGGTCGTATTGACATAAGCCATGACCGTGTAGTCCGGGAGCTGCTCCTTGACCTGGGAGATCATGGGCTTGTCCATCTGTTCTGCCATCGGACATCCGGCAAGGGGATTGGACAGAAACACGCGCTTTTCGGGTGAGAGGATCTTGACTGTTTCCGCCATGAAGCGGACACCGCACATGAGGACATTCTGATTGGGAACCGACTTCGCCTTGACAGACAGCGCATAGGAATCGCCTACAAAATCCGCGATCTCTGCGATCTCGCGAGCTTCATAGCTGTGTGCGAGGATGCACATATCCTTTTCTTTTTTCAAACGCAGGATCTCCTGCTGCATATCGTAAATGTTCATGATACGGAACCGTCCTTTTCGAGCATAATGTATACCAAAACAGTATATATACTATTGTACAACACTTTTCGCCTGATGTCAAGGCATTGGAAAGAGAAAAAACAGCGAAGCAGGAAACTTCGCTGTTTTTATGGAAGAATGGATCAGGCACCGGCACCCGCTTTTGCGCTGAACGTCAGCAGCTCTGCTGCGTCAGACGAATCGATGACGCCGTCGCCATTATAATCATAAACGGACTGATGGGAATTTGTCAGAGAGATGGTATTGCCGCCCGAACCGCTGCCGGCCGCGTAGCAGAGGATATTGCTGGCATCTCCGGCATTGACGGTGCCGTCGAGATTGCAGTCGCCGGTATCCGGTGCGCTCTGCGGCACAACGACCGTGCAGGTAATGATATTTCCGAACATATCCTCCAGAATAAGCTCTGCATTGCCATAGCCGGTCGTTTCGATCACGCCGTCGGGATTCACGGTAAAGATATCCGGATCGCTGGATGTCAGGGCGTATTCCGTCGGCGCATCAAATGTGATCGCTTCTATCTCGCCGATCTCGGTGAACAACATCGTCGGATAATCCAGCGCGATATGTGTGGATTTGCCGACCGTGATCTCGATCGAATCACTGGTGCCGTTGCTGGAAACCGCTGTGATTGCCGCATCGCCGGTGCCGACTGCGGTGATCGTGCCGTCATATGCGACCGTGGCAACACTTGCATCGGACGTGTAATAGCGGAACGTGCCGTCACCGAACAGAACAGGCTTGACCGTTTCACCGGCAGCAGCAAGTGTCAGACCGTCCGCCATGTAGTCGGCACGGCGCGAATAGCACACATCGCGGTCAACGTCGATCGGAATGCCGGGGATATAGCCATTCTTGGAGTACTGCCACATGGTGTAATCGCCTGCGTAGGTCGTCTGCGTGTTGTAGTTTGCCAGCCAGATCTCGAAATCCTGTGCAAGCTCATCGGCATACAGCTTGTTTTCGAGCCAGTATTTATTGGAGTAGACGCCGGCCTGATAACCGCCTGCTTCGATGACGGAGCAGAACGTGCGGCAGATCTCCGTATGCTCATACGGCGAATACATCATCGCATCCAGTCGGCCAGTATCGCCCTCCACATCCTCGATGTCGATGTAGACCGGGCAGGTGATCTCGCAGTTTTGCATTTCGCCCAGCGTATTCAGCACGAAATCGGCTTCCTCGATGGCTTCCTCGGCGTTCAGTGCCTGTGTATAAAAGTATACGCCGACCTGGATGCCGGCAGCATAAGCGCCTTCGAGGTTCTGACGGAATTTCTTGTCCTCGACAATGTTGCCGGTTTCGCCGTAGCCGCGGAAACCGATGCGGATGATGGCCTCGTCGATGCCGTAAGCGGCAACGGCATTCCAGTCGATATCGCCCTGATGATGCGAAACGTCAATCACATCCAGACGGATGCAGTCGTCAAAGCGGCTGTCATGGATCACAGAATCCACGTCGGGAGATGTCTGTGCAAACGCTCCTGCGTAGGAAAAACGGAAACGTTCCGGATCCTCACGGAGCATCGAATTAGTGCAAAGGGTATCATCGGTGCCGTCCTGCGCGGAAACAGCGGGGGTGAAGGCCAGCGCCTGCAAAGCCAGTACAGCGGCGCTGAGAAAAGCGGCGGTCTTTTTGGGGTGAAACGTGTCCATAATTCAGATTCCTTTCTGCACAAATTGCTGTCTGTATATTCTGTAAGTAATCGATTTCAATTGGAATTTGCTACATTATACCATATTCCAACATGAATGTCAAGTGAAAAGTTCAAAATTCTGTAAATATTTCATAAGAATTGCTAAAGAAATTACAAATTGTATTATACGTATCGGAAAATGCGATTTATAAGCCCAAAATTCCACAGAGAGTATATGTTGAAACTTGTGTATAATATCAAAAATTGTTTTCCCCCTTGATTTGAGTGTAGTAAAGTGCTATAATTAATGTGAGAAATCATTTATAAAACAGAACCGGTTTTGCGGACCGTGCGGAAACAAGCCGGAGGCAATACGACTGTTTTAGGGAAATGAACAGGAAAGGAATGAAAGCATGATTTTAACAGGCGCAGATATTGTCGTAGAAACACTGATCGAGCAGGGTGTCAAGACGGTCTTCGGTTATCCGGGCGGTCAGGTCATCAATCTCTATGACGCACTTTATACAAGAAGCGACAGGATCCATCATGTTCTGACGGCGCACGAGCAGGGCGCATCCCATGCAGCGGACGGCTATGCAAGAGCAAGCGGCGAGGTTGGCGTTGTGATCGCGACCTCCGGCCCCGGTGCGACGAATCTTGTCACCGGCATTGCAACAGCTTATCTGGATTCCATCCCGCTGGTAGCCATTACCGGCAACGTACCCAACAGTCTGATCGGCCGCGACAGCTTTCAGGAAGTGGACATCACCGGCGTGACGCTCCCGATCACCAAGCACAATTTCCTTGTCAAGAGCGTGGACAAGCTGGCGGACACCATCCGCGAGGCCTTCGTCATCGCAAAGTCCGGCAGACCGGGCCCTGTCCTTGTGGATATCCCGAAGGACGTGCAGGTCGCAACATTCCCGTATCAGCCGTGTCCGGTCGTGGAGAAGATCCCCCAGAAGCTTGCAAAGGGCGACAAGCTCTCCCGTGCGGCACAGATGATCGCAGAGGCACAGAAGCCGTACATTTATTTCGGCGGCGGTGCGGTTTCCGCGGATGTTTCCGAGGAGATCATCGCACTGGCGGACAAGATCGACGCACCAATCGGCTGCACCATGATGGGCTTGTCCTGCGTTCCGGTCAATAATCCGCGCTACCTCGGCATGGAGGGTATGCACGGCCACTACGCATCGAGCGTAGGTCAGGACGAAGCAGACCTGATCATTACCATCGGCGCTCGTTTCAGCGACCGCGCGACCGGTAATGTTGCCAAGTATGCACGCCGCGCACAGATCATCCATATCGACGGCGACAGTGCTGAGATCGACAAGAACATCAGCGTTGAGCTGGGCATTGCCTGCGATATGAAGGACGGCCTGCGCCGCCTGATCGACCTTGTTTCCGAGAAGAAGCATCCTGACTGGATGGCTCGCATTGCGGAACTCAAGGCGGAGGAAGCAGAGCAGTTCAAGCGCGTCACCGCAACGGACCGCATCACGCCGTATGCACTCATTCAGGAAACGGCCAAGCACACCGCACCGGACACCCCGATCGTCACCGACGTCGGCCAGCATCAGATGTGGGTTGCACAGTTCTATCCGTTCCAGAGCGCAAGAACCTTTATTTCCAGCGGCGGTCTGGGCACCATGGGCTTCGGCCTGGGCGCTGCCATCGGCGCAGCCAAGGCGACCGGCAAGCGCACGGTACTGTTTACAGGCGACGGTTCCTTCGGTATGAATCTCCACGAGCTGGCGACCGTCACCTCCGAGAACGTACCGGTCACCATTGTCATTATGAATAACCATGTGCTGGGTATGGTAAGACAGTGGCAGACACTGTTCTTCCAGAAGCACTATTCCAATACAGATCTGCACGAGAGAAAGACCGATTTTGTGAAGCTTGCAGATGCGTTCGGTTTGAAGGGCTTCCGTATCAATGAGCTGTCCGAGCTGTCTTCCACCATGGAGAAGGTATTCGCAGAGGACGGTCCGGTTCTCGTGGAGTGCATGATCGATCAGGATGAATTCGTTCTTCCGATGCTCCCGCCGGGCGGCTGCATCGAGGACATCATCACGGAAACGGAAGGAGGGGCAAAGTAATGGAACAGCGCTATGTTATCGCAATTCTGGTTGATAATGCCCCTGGTATCCTGACTCGTGTGGCAAGTATGTTCAACCGCAGAGGCTTCAACATCGACAGCCTGACGGTTTCCGAGACTGAGAATCCGAAGTACTCCCGTATCACAATCTCCCTGACAGGCGACCGCAATATCGCACGCCAGATCATCAAGCAGCTCAAGAAGCTGTACAATGTCAAGGAAGTCGAGGTCATGGAGAAGGACGAGAGCGTTTACCGCGAGCTTGCCCTGATCAAGCTGAAGAATTCTCCGGATACCAGACAGGAGATCCTGTCTGCGGTGGATATCTTCCGTTCTAAGATCGTCGATTTTTCGCCGGAAACGCTCTGCGTGGAGATCACTGGCGAAAGCTCGAAGATCGAGGCGTTCATCTCGCTCGTGGAGCCGCTGGGCATCCTCGAAATGTGCCGTACAGGCGTTGTCGCGATCGAGCGCGGCAGCAATATGCTCAATTCTGAAAACGCATATTGATCTATCATTTGCTTACAACAGAATCCTGACAGATCGTCAGTGTTCTGCTTAAAATACTTATATGTAAGGAGTTCTTTATCATGGCAGAAGCAAGAATTTTCTACAAGCAGGATTGCGACATCCACAAGCTGGATGGCAAGACCGTTGCGATCATCGGTTACGGTTCTCAGGGTCACGCTCATGCGCTGAACCTGCAGGAGTCCGGTGTCAATGTGGTTGTTGGCCTCTACGAGGGCAGCAAGAGCTGGGCAAAGGCTGAGAAGCAGGGCCTGAAGGTTATGACCACCGCTGAGGCAGCTAAGATCGCAGACGTGATCATGATCCTGATCCCGGATGAGAAGCAGAAGGCTCTGTACGAGTCCGACATCAAGCCGTACCTGACCGAGGGCAAGACTCTGGCATTCGCACACGGCTTCAACATCCACTTCGGCTGCATCGTTCCGCCGGCAAACGTTAACGTTATCATGATCGCTCCGAAGGCTCCGGGCCATACCGTTCGTTCTGAGTATCAGGCTGGCAAGGGTACCCCCTGCCTGATCGCTGTATATCAGGATGCGACCGGCGACGCACAGGAGATCGGTCTGGCTTATGCAGACGGTATCGGCGGCTCCCGCGCAGGCGTTCTGGAGACCACTTTCAGAACTGAGACCGAGACCGACCTGTTCGGTGAGCAGGCAGTTCTCTGCGGCGGTGTCAGCGCTCTGATGCAGTGCGGCTTCGAGACTCTGGTTGAGGCTGGCTACGATCCGAGAAATGCTTACTTCGAGTGCATCCACGAGATGAAGCTCATTGTTGACCTGATCTACCAGTCCGGTTTCGCAGGCATGAGATACTCCATCTCCAACACTGCTGAGTACGGCGACTACATCACTGGCCCGAAGATCATCACTGAGGATACCAAGAAGGCTATGAAGAAGGTTCTGGCTGACATTCAGGACGGTTCCTTCGCGAAGGAGTTCCTGCTGGATATGTCCGACGCAGGCAACCAGGTTCACTTCAAGGCTATGAGAAAGCCGCACGCTGAGCATCCGTCTGA
>JAFPXW010000080.1 GCA_017394565.1 Oscillospiraceae bacterium
AGCACGTCCTTGCGCATCGCCTTGACAGTCTCGCGGGCGATGATCTTGCCGCCGATGGCCGCCTGAATGGGCACCTCAAAGAGCTGGCGCGGAATGTTATCCTTGAGCTTTTCGGCGATCCTACGCGCTCTGCCGTATGCCTTGTCCGCGTGGACGATGAACGACAGCGCATCGACAATATCGCCGTTGAGCAGAATGTCAAGCTTGACAAGCTTCGATGGTGCATAGCCCATCAGCTCGTAATCGAACGATGCATAGCCCTTTGTGCGGGATTTGAGGGCATCGAAGAAGTCATACACGATCTCGTTGAGCGGCAGTTCGTATTTGAGCGTGACGCGCGTTTCGTCGAGGTACTGCATATCTTTGAACGTGCCGCGTCTGTCCTGACACAGCTCCATGACGTTGCCGACA
The DNA here is from genome assembly GCA_017394565.1 of Oscillospiraceae bacterium. Taxonomy (GTDB): domain Bacteria; phylum Bacillota; class Clostridia; order Oscillospirales; family Ruminococcaceae; genus UBA3855. The sequence continues at coordinate 412 of JAFPXW010000080.1, forward strand.
TATTCCTGCGGCACGAGGATGTCCGCCTTCACCATCGGCTCCTCCGCAACAGAAATCGTCGCAGGATCGGGATAATTCGTCGGATTGTCGATATACTGCACGGTGCCGTCCGTGAGTGTGACCTTATAGATAACTGACGGCGCGGTCGTGATGAGGTCGAGGTTGTATTCGCGCTCCAGGCGCTCCTGGATGATCTCCATGTGGAGAAGTCCCAGAAATCCGCAGCGGAAGCCGAATCCCAGCGCGATGGACGTTTCCGGCTCGAACGAAAGTGCCGCGTCATTAAGCTGGAGCTTTTCGAGTGCATCACGCAGGTCGCCATATTTCGCGCCGTCCGCCGGATAGATACCGGAGAACACCATCGGATTGACCTTGCGATAACCCGGCAGGGCTTCCTCGCACGGACGCTCCGCGGTTGTCACGGTGTCGCCGACCTGTGTATCGCCGATGCTCTTGATGGAAGCCGCGATATAGCCGACTTCGCCGGCTGTCAGCGTGCCGACATTGACAAGCTGATCCGTCGTCATATAGCCGGTTTCCACAACTGTGAACTCCGAACCGGTCGCCATCAGATGGATGGTGTCGCCGACCTTGACGGTGCCTTCCTTGACGCGGACGTAGATGATAACGCCCTTGTAGCTGTCGTAGTAGCTGTCGAAAATGAGGGCTTTCAGCGGTGCCTCCGGATCACCCTGCGGCGCCGGGATATCGGTGACGATGCGTTCGAGGACTTCCTCAACGTTCGTGCCGAGCTTCGCAGAAATGCGCGGCGCATCCATCGCCGGAATGCCGATGATGTCCTCGACTTCCTTGCAGACGACCTCCGGCTGTGCGGACGGCAGGTCGATCTTGTTCACGACGGGAACGACTTCCAGATCGTGCTCGATCGCAAGGTAGGTATTGGCAAGCGTCTGCGCTTCGATGCCCTGCGATGCGTCCACGATCAGGATCGCACCCTCGCAGGCTGCCAGCGAACGGGACACCTCGTAATTAAAGTCAACGTGACCGGGCGTGTCGATGAGGTTGAAAATATAGGTCTCCCCGTCCTGCGCCTTGTAGTTCAGGCGCACGGCGCGGGCTTTGATCGTGATGCCGCGCTCACGCTCCAGGTCCATATTATCCAGGATCTGCTGCTCCATATCGCGCTGTGCAACGGTCTGGGTTTTCTCCAGAATCCGGTCAGCCAGCGTAGATTTTCCGTGGTCGATATGGGCAATGATGCTGAAATTTCTGATTTTGCTCGAATCCATGTGGGTTCCTCCAAAAAACGCAATATATTTTTAGTATAGCACATTTTCCGGAAAAAGTAAAGCGTTTTCCGTCGCTTGAATGCAGAAATTCCTCTATGAAAGCGCAAAAGCTCCGGAAATACCCGGAGCTTTTTGTGTATCATCAGTTTTAAGAGATCTGCTCGACCTTCATCATATTCGTCATGCCGGAAATGCCCAGCGGTACGCCGGCTGTGATAACGACCACGTCGCCGGTCTGCACCAGACCGTTCTTCTTCGCCTGCTCGACCGCCTTCGCAAACAGCGAGTCAGTGTCCGTCACCTCGTCGATCACGAACGGTGTCACGCCCCAGCTCATGTTCATCTTACGCTGGTTGACCTCATCCGTGGTGCAGCCCAGGATCGGCACGGCCGGGCGGAATTTCGAGATCAGACGCGCCGTCTGACCGCGCTTGGTGACAGCGATGATCGCCTTGGCATTCAGGTCATGCGCGGTGGTCACAGCCGCGTGCGCGATGCCCTCTGCGATGGTCGTGTTCATGTCCTCGCGGCGGTTGTCGAATTCGTGGCGATAGTCGATATTTCCCTCCGTCGTGTAGGCGATCAGCTCCATCGTGCGGACAGCCTCCACCGGATACTTGCCGGCAGCAGTCTCGCCGGAGAGCATAACCGCCGATGTTCCGTCATAAATCGCATTGGCAACGTCAGTGATCTCCGCTCGTGTCGGACGCGCGTGCGTCAGCATGGACTCCAGCATCTGCGTCGCGGTGATGACCTGCTTGCCGGCGTTATAGCCCTTGCGGATGAGTTCCTTCTGGATGGCAGGGATCTGCTCGAACGGGATCTCGACACCCATGTCGCCGAGGGCAACCATGATGCCGTCAGCAGCCTCCAGGATCTCGTCAATGTTATGCACGCCGTCGATGTTCTCGATCTTCGCGATAATGCGCACATCGAACCAACCCAGGCTCTCGGTGAAGCGGCGCAGATAATTGATGTCCGCTGCCGAGCGCACGAAGCTGGCGGCGATGAAGTCGTAGCCCATCTTTGCACCGAACTCGAGGTCGCTCATGTCCGCGTCAGAGAGGTACGGCATGGACAGGCGCACGCCGGGGACATTGATGCCCTTGTTATTGGAGAGAGTGCCGCCGTGGATGACCTTGCAGACAATGTCGGTGCGAGTGATCTTCTCTGCGATCAGCTCGACCACGCCGTCGTTGATGAGGATGCGCGTGCCGGGTGTCACATCCTGCGGCAGACGCTCGAAGGTCACGCTGCCGACCTCCGCGGTGCAGGGCACGTCACGGGTGGTCAGTGTGTAGGTGCTGCCGTCCTCGATATCCACCGGCTGATCGTTCTCGAAGCGGCGCAGGCGCACCTCCGGGCCCTTGGTATCGAGCAGCGTCGCGATCGGCAGATCCAACTCGTCACGAAGCTTGCGGATCATCTCGAAGCGCTTCTGATGCGTCGCGTAGTCGCCGTGGGAAAAGTTGAATCTGGCGACGTTCATACCGGCGAGCATCATGGAACGAAGAATGTTTTCATCATCCGTTGCAGGGCCGATGGTACATACGATCTTGGTCTTTCTCATTTTCATAGCACATTTCTCCATTCTGGGCAAATAATTGCCAAATTACCCTATCATATAGTATAACACAGAAATTTGCAAATTGCAAGCCCTTTCCGGCAGATTTGATGAAATTTTCACAAACTTTTCAAATAAAAAGCCCCTGTACCCATTGCGGATACAGGGGGATACAGCTTTCAGGAATTAGTCCTCGTCAGCCTCATCATCATAGTCAGCGTCATCCATTGCTTCTCTAATGGAGAGAGAGATGCGCTTGCTGTCCATGTCGATGTTGGTGATCTTCACGGAAACCTCGTCGCCTACTGCAACGACATCCTTCACGTTCTCAACGCGGCGGTCAGCCAGCTGAGAAATGTGGATCAGGCCGTCAACGCCGTCGATAATCTGTGCAAATGCACCGAAGGACGTGATGGAAACGATCTTTGCGTCAACGATATCGCCAACCTCGTACTCAGCCTTGAACTTCTCCCACGGATTATCCTCAGCCTTCTTGTAGCCGAGAGAAATGCGGTCATTCTCCTTGTCGAGATCCTTGATGTATACCTTGAGGGTATCGCCAACGGAAACGACCTGAGACGGGTGCTTGATGCGGTTCCAGGACAGTTCAGAGATGTGAACCATGCCGTCGATGCCGCCCAGGTCTACGAATGCGCCGTAGGATGTCAGGGACTTGACCTCGCCCTCGTACTCCTTGCCGATCTCAGCAGTTTCCCAGAACTTAGCCTTTGCAGCTTCCTTCTCCTTGCGGTTTACTGCCTTGATGGAACCAACAGCACTCTTGCGGCGCTCCGGAGCCTCGATGACGATGAACTTAACAGTCTGACCCTTCAGACCATCCAGGGATGCCTCTCTCGGCAGACCGGTCTGGGATGCCGGGATGAAGATGCGAACGCCCTCATAGAATACGTTCACGCCACCCTTAACGACTGCGGAAACAGTTGCCTCGAGAACGGTGCCGGCTTCCTTTGCCTCGATGACCTTCTCAACGCCTGCCTGCTCGTCTACTCTCTTCTTGGAGAGGGTAGCCATACCGTCCTGATCGGAAACCTTGATCACGATCAGCTCCAGCTCCTCGCCAACAGTTACGAGGTCAGTGGGCTTCTTGGACGGATCGTTGGTCAGCTCAGAAGCCGGTACAGTACCGGTCTGCTTTGCACCCAGATCAACGATGACTTCGCTGTTGTTGACAGACATAACGATGCCCTTGACTCTTGCCCCCGTATGTAATTTCTTGAAAGATTCATCGAGCGCTGTCGCGAAATCGAAATCCTCCTCCAGATTGTTGTCCTTGTTCAGAATTTCTTCCATGGTTGTTACTACCTCCTTAATTATATGAGCCGGTGTGGAAGCACCAGCCGTAATGCCGATATGCTCAGCATTAGATAGGTCTAAAGTGTCAAGCTCGTCCGCGTTCTCAATATGATACGTTCTGCAATATTGCGAGCAGATGTCGTACAGCTTCACAGTGTTGGAACTGTGGCGTCCGCCGATGACGATCATCAGATCGGATCTGGCAGCGAGGTTTGCGCTGTCGGTCTGCCGCTGCTCTGTTGCAGTACAGATGGTGTCATAGACGACGATATTCGGATCATCTTCAGGAAGAACCTTTAAACACTCTCCCCATATTATATTATTATACGTTGTCTGCGAGAGAATTGCAAGCTTTTTCTGTGGATTTTTCTCAAAATAAGCGTCAAGCACAAATTGATCCTTGAATACAAAGAAATTTTCGTCACAATGTCCAACGATCCCTTGAACTTCCGGATGATCCTCGTCACCGGCGATCAGAATGAAGTAGCCCTCCTTCGTCTTTTCCGCAGCGATCTTGTGGATACGCGAAACGAACGGGCAGGTCGCGTCAATGACAGGATTTCCGAGCTTTTCGATAGCCTCGTAGGTTTCCCTGCCGACGCCGTGAGAACGGATGACGACGTGCTCCTCCGGCAAAAGCTCCGAAACATCGTCGATAATACGCGCACCGCGTGCGATCATGTCATTGACCACGTCGGTATTGTGAATGATCGGGCCGAGCGTTGCGACCTTTTTGCCCTCCTCCAGTGCCTGATAGACCATCTGCACAGCGCGGTTCACGCCGAAGCAGAAGCCTGCGGATTCGGAAACGGTGATGGTAGCCATTAGTCATCCTCCTTCGGAGTTTCATTCATCGGCAGTGCCGGCGGCTCGTCCACGAGTGCCCTGATGCCGTCCATGATCGGCGGCATGACGTCGCGCTTGAGGGCACGCAGAAGCTCGCGGTCGGAAAGCTCCTCGCCGATCTCAAATGTGCTGGCAGGGATCGGCTTGCCGATGCGGACAACGATCCTGCTGCGGAAATGCAGCTTCCCCTCGAAGTTGATGCCGACCGGCACAACGTCCGCGTGCGCCTTCGAGGCGATGAGTGCCACGCCCGTCTTGCCCTTGCCGACTCTGCCGTCCCTGCTGCGTGTGCCTTCTGGGAAAATCAGCAGGTTCACGCCGTTTTTCACATTGTCGATCGCCTTGTCGATGGCGGCGGTGTCGCCCTTGCCGCGTTCGACCGGAAAGGCGCCAAGCGAACGGATCAGCCATGCAAAAAAACGATTCCTGAATAATTCAATTTTTGCCATGAAGCTGAACCTGCCCTTCCCGGCAAGTGTCACGAGGACAGGATCGGCGTTGCTGCGGTGATTGGAGGCGTACACAAAAGTGCGTCCCTTCGGGATATTTTCGCGCCCCTCAAACTTCAGGTCAAACCACAAATGCATTGCCACGCGCACGATGGCAACCACGATGTAATACATAGCGCACGCCCCTAATCCATGATCTCGCGGATCATGGCGGAAATATGCTCGACCACCTCATTGAAGCCCATGCTCGTGGTGTCGAGCAGAACCGCGTCCTCCGCCTGTGTCAGCGGTGCGATCTCGCGGTGCATATCGTTGTAATCGCGCTGCTGAATGTCCGCAAGGATCTCCTCATAGGTCGGGCAATCGGGCTTTTCGCGAAGTTCCAGATAGCGGCGCGATGCGCGTTCCTCCGCGGATGCGGTGAGGTAGATCTTCAGGTCGGCATTTGGCAGGACGACGCTGCCGATGTCGCGTCCGTCCATGATGATGTTGTTCTCCGCCGCGATCTTCTTCTGGAGGTCGAACAGATGCTCGCGCACCTCCGGAACAGCGGACACCTTCGATGCCGCCATCGTGACCTCCGGGCTGCGGATGTAATCCGTCACGTCCTCGCCGCACAGCATCACGCGCTGCACGCCGCCGATGAACTTCAGCTCGATGTCGATGTCCTTGATGCGGGCGCGGATCTGCTCCGGCGCGGTACATTCGTTACGGACCGCATACAGTGCGATGGCGCGGTACATGGCGCCGGTGTCAACGTGGATAAAGCCCAGATCCGCGGCAATTGCCTTGGAAATGCTGCTCTTGCCCGCACCTCCGGGGCCGTCAATGGCAATGTTGATCGTTTTCATGATAAATCTCCCTTTATTCCGGCGTTTTCGCCGTTATTATTATGTTAATGCAGGCCTGCGTGCGCGGCAAGATACGCCGTGCTCCACGCGATCTGCAAATTGAAGCCGCCTGTATAGGCGTCGCAGTCCAGCAGCTCGCCGACGATGTAAAGATGCGGTGCCAGCTTGCTTTCCATGGTTTTGGGATCGACTTCCTTCGTGGCAACGCCGCCGCGCGTGATGATCCCCTCCGCCAGCGGTCTGGTGCCGCGCACGGTGAATGCGAAGTTCTTGAGTTCCTCGCAAATGCGCCGTCGTTGCGCCTTCGTGAGCGAATTGCCCCTGGTGCGCGGACTGATGCCGCATCTGCCGATCATCGGCATGACCATGCTCGCCGGAAGCAGTTTCCGCAAAAGTCCGGGCAATTCCTTATTGGGTGCCGTGGCGATCTCCCGCTGGAGCCGCGCATCGAGCTGTTCCATTGTGAGCGCCGGTTTGAGGTCGATGTGCAGGGTGTAATCGCCCGGCTTGTCCATATGCGCCGAAGCACTCAGCACCAGCGGACCTGACACGCCGAAGTGCGTCATCAGCATCTCCCCAAGCTCCGAAAAGACCGGTTTTCCGCCGTGTCTGAGGGTGAGCGTGACGTTTTTGAGGGAAACGCCCATCATCTCCGCGCAGTCGCGTTCGAGTGTCTCGAGCGGAACGAGGGAGGGGCGGATCTCCGTGACGGTGTGACCGAACGGCTTGACCAGCTCGTAGCCGTCGCCCTCCGAACCTGTGCCCGGGTACGTCGCGCCGCCGGTCGCGAGGATGACGCGGTCAGCACGGATCGTTTCCTGACCAGAAGTCGCGCCGGTGCAGCTGCCGTCGGGGGCTTTCAGGAGCGAGTCGACTTTCGCGTGAATGATCCGGACGCGCAGCCGTTTCAGCTCGGAATGCAGGGCTTCCACGATTTCCATTGCCTGGTCGCTCACGGGGAATACGCGGTTGCCGCGCTCTGTTTTGAGCGCCACGCCGAGCCCCTCGAAGTAATCCATTGTATCCTGCGGTGACCATGCCGCAAACGCGCTGTACAGGAATCTGCCGCCGCGCGGGATATTTGCGAGCAGCGTGTCGCGGTCGCAGTTGTTGGTGACATTGCACCTGCCCTTGCCGGTGATGCGCAGTTTTTTGCCGATGCGGTCGTTGCGCTCGATGAGGATGACCTCCTCGCCGCAGGACGCCGCCTGCACTGCCGCGAAGCACCCTGCCGCGCCGCCGCCGATGACCAAAGTTTTCATGATGTTCCTCCCAGCAGCCGCTTTCTGCGGTCTGCCAATGCCTTGCGGCGCTGCTGTGCCGTGTCCTTCAGAATGATCCATTTGCCTTGCTCCGTGCGTTCGAGGATGTCGCCTGTCCGCGCAGTTTCCGGCAGCTTCCGGCGTTCGGCCGTGAACGCCTGCGTGCCGCTCAGCAGAACGGCCAGTTCGCCCTCGAAGCGGTCAATGCTGTACCGCATCAGTCCGCACTCCCCTTCTGACCGGCGGTGAGGACGCGCTTTTGCCCGGTTTCCGCGTCATACAGGAACACGATGCTGCCGCTGTCCGCCGTCACATAGACCTCGTCGGTGTAAGCCGCCAGCCGGTCAAGGGCTTCCTGCGACGGATGGCCGTAGTCGTTTTGCTTTGCGCAGGAGATCGCCGCAAACTGTGGTCTGACCGCTGCCAGGAACGCCTCGCCGGAGCCGTTCGCGCTCCCGTGATGGGACACCTTCAGGAAATCCGCCTGCAGCTCTCTGCCCTGTGCCAGGAGCCAGTCCTCCTCCTCATGCTCCATATCACCGGTCAGAATTGCCGAAGCATCGCCGTATGTCACGCGAAAGACCAGCGAATCATTGTTCAGGTTCTCGCCGATCGCATCCGCCGGCGCCAGCACCTCCACCTGCGCCTTGCCGAGCGAGAAGATCTCCCCGGCCTTTGCAGTCCGGCAATCGGCGCCGGAGGCTTCCGCCGCGTCGAGGTACAGCTCATACACGGTGTTTGTCGGCAGCAGGTCATCCGGGCAGGAAGGCTACAGGATCTGCTCCGCCGGGAACTGCTTCAGGACGTCGGAAAATCCCCCGATATGGTCAAAATGCAGGTGAGTCGCGACGGCGTAGTCCAGCTTTTCCACGCCGAGCCCCTTCAGGTAACTGCACACCGTGCTGCCGGAATCTGCGTCGCCGCTGTCCACCAGCATCGCGTGGCCGTCCGCCAGCACGAGGATGCTGTCTCCCTGCCCGACGTCGATCACATGGATCTGGAAGTCGGCATCCGACTGTGGGACCGCCTGCTCCTGCTGGGTTTTCATTCTGCCGCTGATGAGCGCCACGACCACCAGGATCGCGATGACAATGGCGTAGATCAGCTTATTCTTAGCTTTGGGATCCTGTGGGATCCTGGGTAATCTGGGCTGTCCGAACACGGATAAGCCTCCTTTATATTCACATTCAGTGTTACTTCATATTGCGGAGCTTGCGCTCGTTCCACTGCTCCTTCGAGATGAGGACCTTACGCGGTTTTGCGCCCTCGTAGGGGCCGATCACGCCCATTTTTTCCAGCTCGTCCATAATTCTTGCGGCACGTCCGTAGCCGAGGCGCAGACGGCGCTGGAGATTGCTGGTGGAAGCCTGTCCGGCTGCCACGACGACCTCGATCGCCTGGTCGATGAGCGCCGCATCCTCGTCGATCTCCGGTTCCTCCTGCGCAGCCTGCTTGTCCTCCGGCGTCTGCACCGTGAGCTGATCGACGGCTTCCATGATGCTCTCGTCGTATTCGCTCTGCGACTGGGATTTGATGAACGTGACCACGCGCTCGATCTCCTGCGTGGAGACGTAGCAGCCCTGCACGCGCACGGGCTTGGGCTGGCCGTTCGGGAGGTAGAGCATATCGCCGTTGCCGAGGATCGTTTCCGCGCCGCCGGTGTCAAGGATGACGCGCGAGTCGATCTGCGACTTGACAGAAAGCGCGATTCTGCTCGGAATATTTGCTTTGATCAAACCAGTGATGATGTTCGTGGTCGGTCGCTGTGTCGCGATGATCAGGTGCATTCCTGCCGCACGCGCCAGCTGTGCAAGACGGCAGATGGCGTCCTCGACTTCCTTCGAGGCGGTCATCATCAGTTCCGCCAGCTCGTCGATACAAATAAGGATCTGCGGCATTTTGGTGAGCCCCAGCTCAGGCTTCGACTTGACGAGGGTGTTGAATTCACCGAGGTTGCACACGCCGTTTTCTGCGAAAACATCGTAGCGCTTGAGCATCTCCTGCACCGCCCAGTTGAGCGCACCGGCCGCTTTTTTCGGATCGGTGACCACGGGGATCAGCAGGTGCGGAATACCGTCATACACGCGGAATTCTACGATCTTCGGGTCGATCAGGATGAGCTTGACCTCCTCCGGGCTTGCGTGGTAGAGGATGCTCATGATGATGGAGTTCGTGCAGACGGACTTGCCGGAACCGGTCGCGCCGGCGATGATCATGTGCGGCATCTTCGCAATATCGCCAATAATCACATTACCGGCGATGTCCTTGCCGACGCCGAAGGTCAGCTTGCTCTTGGACTCGGTGAACTTCCGGGATTCGAGCAGCTCACGCAGCGAGACCGTGTCACGGTGGGAGTTCGGCACCTCGATGCCAATGGCAGGCTTGCCGGGGATCGGGGCTTCGATACGAACGCCCTCCACAGCGAAATTCAGCGCAATATCGTTGGAAAGGCTCGTGATCCTCGAAACCTTGACACCGGCTGCCGGCTGCACCTCGTATCGGGTGACGGACGGGCCGCGGGCGATATTGGTGATCCGCGCATCGACGTTGAAGCTTTTGAGAACTTCCTGCAAAAGATCGGCTTTTTCGCGCAATTCCTGCCCCATACCGGCGTCGTTCGCGTGGGACTTGCCTTCGTTGAGGAAGTCGATCTTCGGCATCTGGTACGGCGGTTCGCCGGAGCGCTGTTCTGCCTGCTGGGCGATCTCGTCCGCAATTTCCAGCACAGCTTCGAGCTTTTCGTCCTCTTTGGTTTTCTTCTTGGCGGTGGTCGCCTGCCGGATGAGATCCTCCAGCGCTGCGTCCTCCGCAGGATCCGATGCCAGCTTCTGCTCCGCAGGCGGTACGGTTTCCGGCACGGGATCAATATTCGTCAGGGGCGCCAGGTCATTCAGGATATTCTCCTGTTTCTGCTCCGGCTGGGCGGCCGGCACCGGCGTGTCGTCCATCGGGATGTCGATGAGGAACTGCGGCTGCGCGGATTCCTCCTGTTTTTTGCGCTTTGGGGATCGCTGGGACATGGCGACGGCTTCGCTCTCGGTAC
>JAFPXW010000081.1 GCA_017394565.1 Oscillospiraceae bacterium
AGCGCTTAGCGGCACACAGTGCCGCCCCGCCGTCAAAGACGGCGGATTGCAAATCGTTATTACGATTTGCAATAGCGCGTAGTATAAAAACTGCCGCTTCCATTTCGGAGGCGGCAGTTTTGCTATACATTACCACTTGACAGCAGCAATTCAGTGTGTTATAATGAAAGTACAAATTTCAAATCGAATAGGGGACAGAAATGATGAAAGTTCACAGATTCTATGCGCTTCTGACGGCGGTCTGCACAGGGCTGAGCCTGCTGTCAATGCCGTTTTCTGCCAATGCGTATGAATTCCGCACGACAAGCGACTACTATTATCAGCAGTTCGATGCCAATGCCAAGGCGCTCTACGATCAGCTCTTGCTGGCTGCCGAGACTGTCGATCAGTCTGCCGAAACCTTCCTCACGGCACCGGATGCACGCTATTCCGGGCTGAATGCCGACCAGCTCCACGATCTGGTGTTCATGTTTATGTACGACCACCCGGAGTATTTCTGGATCGCGAATTCCTATCATTACGGATATGACTGGAACGGAAACTACGTCCGCCTGAATGTCTATTCTGAATATCAGAACGGCGCCGACCGCCAGGCAGCCCGTGCGCAGTTTGTCAGCACCGCACAGGGCTACATCGACAGAGCGATGCAGTATGATACGGATTACGACCGGTCGAAATATCTCTCGGAACAGCTCTATCATGACATCGCGTATCAGACAGGTTCCCTCGATCAGTCGGCGGCATCGGCGCTGCTCCAGAAGAAGACGGTCTGCGCCGGATTCACGAAAGCCTATTCGCTTCTGGCCAATGCCTGCGACGTCGATACGATTTCCTACATAGGGATCGGACACGGCTGGAATGCGACGAAAATTGCCGGAAACTGGTATCATGACGATGTGACCAACGCACTGTTTCTCTATCATGACGACCAGATCGCCGCGTTTGACAAGCGTGTGGGTTACTATACCGCGACCTACTCTGACGGCTCGACGGTCCAGTACCTGATGCATGATCTGGATTACAAGTACTACACGGGCATTTTCCCGGACACGAGCAAGGAATACAACGGCGAAAAGACTGTACTTTCGGGCGAACCCGCCGCCACTGAACCGCCTGTTGAAACGACTGCGCCCACAGTAGAAACAACAGCAGTCACCACACCGCAGACGACAACTGCAACCACGCGCCGCACCCGTGAAACGACAACAACAACCAGAGCCACCACCACAACATGGATGACCACGACAACCACTCTCACCACACCGTCCGAAACGACAACAACAACGCCCGTGAGCGATTCCGAGCGTTTCCACGTCACAAACAAGACGGCTTACTACATGGCAGATGACAACACGCCGTTTGACGTCTCTGCGCTGGTCGAGAAGGTCGAATATGTGATCAAGCTCGGCTCGCAGGAGTATCTGCTTGAAGTGTCCGACCTTGGCAGTCTCTCGCTTCCGTCTGACTGGAGCACACCTACAAAGGTCTTTGCGAATGCAGCATCCGATGGCTGTTTCCACGGTCAGATCCCTGTGACCTACCTGGATAAGGCCATTAACATCGGCGACGTCTGGATCGTCCAGCGCGGCGACTTCGACGGCAACGGCGTGACCAATGCCGCAGATGGCGCAGAGGTTCTTGTGTATGCGGCGGCACTCGGATCCGGAGAAACGCCGAGATTTCCTGACGGTGTCGATCCGGAAGTCGCTGCATTTGCCGCCAAGCTCACAAGCGACGGCACCCGCACGCCCAATGCTTCCGACGCCGCGGAGATCCTGATCCTTGCTGCCAGGATCGGTTCAGGCTCACTGTGATCGCACACACAAACTCCCCCTGCATCAAAAAGCCTGATGCAGGGGGAGTTATTTAGGGTGCGTTGACACTAAGCCTAAGGCAACACCGCACAAAGACCG
>JAFPXW010000009.1 GCA_017394565.1 Oscillospiraceae bacterium
CCGCTGACGCACGATTTTGCGGTCATTTCATTGTCTGACCTGCTGACGCCGTGGGAAAAGATTGAAAAACGCCTGATCTGCGCCGCACAAGCGGATTTTACGATCGTTCTGTACAATCCGTCCTCGAAAACCCGTGCGGATCACCTGCAAAGAGCGTGTGACCTGATTCTTCCCTATAAATCGGCGGAAACTGTTTGCGGCATCGTCCGGAATATCGGACGCGAGGGGGAGTCGCATCAGATCCTGACACTGCGTGAGCTGCGCGGCACGCCGGTGGATATGTTCACGACGGTGTTCATCGGAAACGCGGAAACGCGCGTGATCGGCGGCCGCATGGTCACGCCGAGGGGGTACCGCGGTGTGTAAGGTCCTGATTTTCGGGGGGACGACGGAAGGGCGGATCCTGGCGGAATTCTGCGGAAATCTTGGGATCGACACGCTTGTGAGCGTTGCCACGGAATACGGCGCGTCGCTCCTCCCGGGAAGCGTCCGGATCCACTGCGGAAGGCTCGATCAGTCGCAGATGCGTGATTTATTGACACAGGAGCATCGCACGCTGGTTGTGGATGCGACACACCCTTACGCGCGGGAAGCAAGTGAAAATATCCGCGGTGCGTGTCAACTGTGCAGTGTGCCTTATCTCCGGCTAAAGCGCGAAAGTGACGTGATTTTTGGCGAAGCTGCGTCTGATATGGAAGAACTTGCCAAAAAGTTGGATCAGATGGACGGCAATATCCTGTCCACCCTTGGCAGCAAGTCGCTCCCGGACATGGCGAAAATTCGGGGGTATCGCGAGCGTCTGTGGGTGCGCATCCTGCCTGTGCCGGAAAGTCTGCGGATCTGTCGGGAACTCGGAATTCCGGATGCGCATATTTTTGCCGAAAAACCGCCGTTTTCGGTTGAGGACAACCTGACACATATCCGAAGGTGCGGTGCCGCGATCCTTGTGACGAAGGAAAGCGGGGCTGCCGGCGGATACCTCGAAAAGTGTGAGGCTGCGCGGATCGCAGGGATCTCTCTGCTGACGCTTCGCCGGCCTTCTGAGGAAGGCTTGTCGCTCGTGGATATCAAAAAAAGGCTTGAAATGGAGGCAAACTATGGTGGTTGATCTTGTCGGCATCGGGATGGACGGCGGCGCGACGCTGACACTGGAGGCGCAGGAAGCCATTGCCAAGGCGCAGCTTCTCATCGGTGCAGTGCGGATGCTGGAGGCTGTTCCCGAGGATGGCCGCGAACGTTTATGTGCCTATGATGCGCAAAAAATTGCAGATTACATTGCAAGCAGCAAGGCGGAACGTGCGGCGGTTTTGCTGTCGGGAGACACTGGGTTTTTCAGCGGTGCGAAACGCCTTTCGGAAGCCTTGCAAGGTCACCGCATCCGGCTGATCCCCGGGATATCCTCGGTGGTGTGTTTTTGCGCAAAAATCGCGATGCCTTGGGAAAATATGCGCTTTATCTCACTCCACGGCACTGATCAGAATGCCGCGATCCATGTGCGGTCCGGGTTTCGCACGTTCTTTCTGCTGGGCGGCGGGATGACAGCCGGTGAGGTCTGCAAAAGGCTATGCGAATATGGCTTGGAATCAGTGAAAATTCACATCGGTGAGCGCCTTGGGTACGCAGATGAGCGTATTTTGTCGGGGACCGCACAGGCTCTGTCGAATGTGGAGACGGCTGGACTGAGTGTGATGATCGCGGAAAATCCGCGATTTTGCGACTATCTGCCGACCTGTATCCCGGATACGGCTTTTGTGCGCGGAAATGTGCCCATGACGAAATCTGAGGTGCGCGGCGTGAGCGTTGCAGGGCTTGAAATCGGGCGGAGAGAGACCTGCTGGGATATCGGCTGCGGAACGGGTTCGGTTTCGGTGGAAATGGCGCTACGCTGCCCGGACGGCAGGGTGCTTGCCATCGACAAAAATCCCGAAGCTGCGTCACTTACAATCGAAAATGCGCGGAAATTCTCGTGTGACAACATCCAGGTCGTGACCGGAAATGCCCCTGATGCTCTGGAAGCATTTCCGAAACCGGACAAGGTCTTCATCGGCGGCACCGGCGGCGAACTTGACAAGATTTTTGACGCGATTTCGCGAAAAAATCCAGATGCTGTTATCACGGTCAATGCGGTATCCCTCGAAACGCTCGCGGATGCACAGGCGGCATTCCGATCGCGCGGCGGAGCGTGCAGCTTGACACAGATCGCGGTGACGCAGACGCGGCGTCTGGGCGACCATACGATGCTTTCGGCGAACAATCCTGTTTTTATCATCCGGGGGCGGCTGCGATGAGGCGGTTCCTGCTAGCCGGAACCGGAAGCGGATGCGGAAAAACCACGGTCACTTGCGCTATTTTGCAGGCGCTTGTGGATCGCGGGATCCGTGTTTCGTCGTTCAAATGCGGCCCGGATTACATTGATCCGATGTTTCACCGTGAGGTCATCGGCACGGAGGCACATAACCTGGATAGTTATTTTTGCAGAAGGGAAGCCCTTTGCAGCTTGCTCACACGATATGGCGGTGATGTCAGCGTGATCGAAGGCGTCATGGGCTTTTATGATGGCGAGAAGGCCTCGGCGCACGCGGTTTCGTGTCTTACGAATACGCCGGTCGTCCTGGTCGTGAATTGCCGCGGCATGAGCGATTCGATCGGTGCGGTGATGCATGGATTTCTGCGATATCGTGAGGAAAATCACATAGTCGGGTTTATTTTTAACCGTCTTCCGGAGAAGCTCGTTCCCCTGGCAAAGTCACTTTGCCGGGAGCTGGGAACGCTGTATCTGGGGTATTTTCCGGTCTGTCCGGTGACATTTGAAAGCCGGCATCTGGGACTTGTGACTGCGGAGGAAATATCGCAGATTCGCGATAAAATAAAAAAACTTGGTGAGCTTGCAGAGCGCTGCATCGACCTGGATGCATTGTTGGGCTTGCCGGAATTTCCGCTGCCGTCTTTTCAGTTCCACAGTGCGGAAAAGCTGGTGGAAACTCAGGTGACCATCGCGGTTGCAAGGGATCGGGCGTTTTGCTTTCAGTATCCGGAAAATCTTGATGTTTTGCGGGATTTTGGCTGCGAGCTGCTATTCTTCTCGCCCCTGAATGATCGGCAGCTGCCGCCCTGCGATGGGCTGTATCTGTGCGGCGGATATCCGGAGTTGTATGCGCAGGCGCTTTCGGAGAACCGTTCGATGCGGGCCTCGATCCGTGATGCGATGCTTGCCGGCTTGCCGACGATCGCAGAGTGCGGTGGATTCATATACCTGCATGATGAATTGGAAACGGCGGAACACAGGGCTTTTCCGATGGTCGGCCTCATTCATGGCAAGGCGTTCCCGACCGGGAGATTGCAGCGATTTGGCTATCTAACCATGACCGCGCTGACAGATAATTTACTGTGCGATTCCGGCAGAAGCTTTCGCGCACATGAGTTTCACTACTGGGACAGCGAGTCGTGCGGCGGCGATTTTCATGCAGAAAAGCGCGATGGCAGAGCCTGGGAATGCGCCCATGCGAATGCACAGATGTACGCGGGATTTCCACACTTATACTGGTACGATGACAGAGGCGCGGCTGAGCGGTTTGCTCGTGCCTGTGCGGTTTTTCGGGAGGAGAAATATGGAACGGATACGTCAGATCGAGGCAGCCGATGAGACCGCCCGGATCGCTTGCAAGGCGCGGTGGGACAGCATTGCGAAGCCCCTGGGCAGCTTCGGCACGCTCGAATCGCTTGTGATGCAAATTGCGGCGGTGCAGGGAACTCCCGATATTTCGATCAAAAAGCGTACTGTTGTGGTGTTTTGTGCCGATCATGGGATCGTCGAGGAGGGCGTGACGCAGACGGGCTCGGACGTGACGGCGATCTGTGCGAAGGCGATTGCTGAGGGGCGGTCGAATGTCAACGCGATCGCGAAGCAGTTTGACACGGATGTGCTTGCGGTGGACATCGGGATGAAAACAGATGTTGATTGCCAGCAGCTTTTAGATCGGAAAATTGCCCATGGGACGAGGAATTTTTCACGTTCTTCTGCCATGTCACGCAGCGAAGCAGAGCAAGCCCTGATCGTCGGGATGGATCTGGCAAGAGATTTAAAGCAGGCTGGAAATCAGCTCCTGCTAACTGGCGAAATGGGCATCGGCAACACGACGCCGACCAGTGCGATCGCGTCAGTTTTGCTCGGGAAACCGCCGGCGGAAGTGACAGGGCGCGGTGCAGGTCTGTCTACGGAGGGACTTGAGCGAAAGATCCGGATCATCGAAAAGGCGATCCGGTTACACCAGCCGGATGCATCGGATCCCCTCGATATCCTCACGAAAATAGGCGGTTTTGAGATAGCTGGGATGATGGGACTTTTCCTCGGCGGCGCAATCTATAAAATCCCTGTTGTCATCGACGGTGTGATCTCAGCCGCAGCGGCCGCATTGGCCTGCAAGCTGCATCCGCTTTGTGCTGAGTATCTGCTTGCAAGCCACACATCAGGCGAACCAGCGGGTGTTGGTTTACTATCGCTGACTGGCGCAAAGCCTGTCATTCAGGCCGGATTGCGTTTAGGTGAGGGAACAGGGGCGCTGCTGCTGCTGCCGCTTCTGGAGGGAGCGATCGCATTATACGAAAAATCCCATCGCTTCGACGAAACTTCAATCGAAAGGTATACGGAACAACAATGATGACACTGCTGACCGGCGGCTCGAAATGCGGAAAATCTTCGCTTGCAGAGCGACTGCTGGATGGATTTCAGGGCGAAAAATACTACATCGCTACCATGCAGCCGTTTGGGGAAGAAGCGGCTGCGGCAATTGAACGACACCACAAAATGCGCGAAGGGAAGGGCTTTCACACGATCGAACGCTACACGGATCTGGCGAGCCTTTCGCTTCCGTCAGGATGTGCGATCCTGCTTGAGTGTGTGGGGAATCTGTGCGCAAACGAAATGTTCCGTAATGGGGACATTTGTAACCCTGTTGCACCCGTGATGGAGGGCATTTTGCATTTGGAAAAGGGCGCGTCTGAACTGGTGATTGTCACGAATGAGGTGGGGAGCGATGGTGTGCGCTACTCACCGGAAACGATGGAATATATCCGATATATCGCGGAAATCAATCGACAGATCGCTGCGCTTTCTGATACAGTCGTGGAATGTGTGGCGGGGATCCCGCTTCTGTTGAAAGGAGAAATGCCGTGTTGTATTCGCTGATTGCTGTCTTTCAGATGTACTCGCGCATCCCGATGCCGCAGATCCCGTGGGAGGAACGCAGCCGGCGTTATGCACTGTGCTTTTTTCCGCTGGTTGGCGCGGTGATCGGTGGGATGCTTTGCGGATGGTATTGGGTTTGTGAAGTATTATCCCTTCCCTCCGCGGTTTTTTCAGTGATCGCAGTCTGCATTCCCGTGTTGGTGACCGGCGGTATTCACCTCGACGGGTTCTGCGATGTGGAGGACGCAAGGGCTTCTTTTGCCGAGAAAACGCGAAAATTGGAGATCATGAGTGATCCGCACATAGGCTCCTTTGCGGTCATCCACCTCGCATTGTATGTATTGGTACAGGCTGGATTTATGGCTTCGATTCGCAGTTTTCAAGGCGTGCTGCTGACCGCGTGTACTTACATTGTGTCGCGCACGCTC
Source organism: Oscillospiraceae bacterium (assembly GCA_017394565.1). Lineage (GTDB taxonomy): Bacteria > Bacillota > Clostridia > Oscillospirales > Ruminococcaceae > UBA3855. The sequence goes on from JAFPXW010000009.1 coordinate 5,614, forward strand.
AGCGGACTTGCGGCCGTGACATTTCGCTGCGCAAAGAAGGAGGGCACACTGCAAAGCTTTGTGCGGCCGGCACACCGGCGGATTACAATCGCAGTCCTTGCCTGTGTGTTTGCGATTTCTGCAAGCGGAATGCTTGCAATATCACCATTTTCTGCAATCGTAAGCCTCGCAGCGGCAGGTGTGGTATTTGCCTGCTACCGTGTGTATGCGTACAAGACATTTGGCGGTATCACCGGCGATACGGCAGGGTGGTTCTTGCAGAAATGTGAGCTTTGGATGCTGATCGGCATTGTCATTGCGAGGATTCAGGAGGCGAGAGGATGAAACTGATTTTAGGTGCGGCAAATGCCGGCAAGCACGATGCTGCAAGGTCACTTTTTGGTGCTCATGAGTTTTTAGACGGTAGTCGAGAAAGTTTTGAAGCTGCTTTTGAGAGTCAAGCCATTGAATCCTATCACCTGTTGATTCGCCGCCTGTTAGATGAGAACGTGAACGCGATCGCGTTCACGGAACGGCTGATTTTGGAGAATCCTGGCGTTATTGTGATCACAAATGAGATCGGATGCGGTATTGTTCCGCTTGAAAAAAAGGAATGGATCTGGCGTGAAGCCTGTGGGCGCTGCACCTGTCTGCTTGCAAGTAAATCGACGACCGTCGTCCGCGTCGTGTGCGGCATACCACAAGCCATCAAAGGAGAACTGCCATGATCGTCTATCTGATCCGGCATGGTGCGACCGCCGGAAATCTCAAGCACCGTTATATCGGAAGGACGGATGAACCGCTTTGCGATGAGGGACGTGATGCTATCAAGAAATTGATTTCACCCCCATGCTGCGACCTTTTTGTAAGTCCGATGCGTCGCTGCGCGGAGACGGCTTCGATTCTGTATCCCGATCAGCAGCCGGTGATCTGCGAGGGGTTCCGCGAGTGTGATTTCGGCGATTTTGAGGGAAAGAATTATCACGAACTCAGCGGAGATCCCGACTATCAGGCATGGATCGACTCGAACGGAACGCTGCCGTTTCCCAATGGCGAAGCGCCTGTTTTTTTCAAAAACCGCTGTGTGCAGCAATTTGTCAATGTCATAAAATACGCCCATGATCCGTCTGTTTTTGTAGTGCATGGCGGTACGATCATGGCGATCTGTGAGGCGTTTCACGGCGGAGATTACTACGACTATCAGATCCCGAACGGCGGCATGATCCGCGCAGTCTGGGATGGATCATTACTGCGCGACCTGGAGAAACTATGAAACTATTGATCAAAATCTTGCCGATATTACTTGGCTTTTTGCTTGACACGATCATCGGCGATCCATACCGGATGCCGCATCCTGTACGGCTGATGGGTAGTCTGATCGGATCTCTGGATCAGAAGATTCAGAAGCGCCGCACAAAACGATCCGGCCTGCTGATCGTGATTTGCGTGCTTTGTGCGACACTGGCTGCTGCGGGGGGCGTTTTGTGGCTTGCCAGCGTTGTTTCCGTGTGGCTTCGCATTGCGGTTGAGAGCGTTCTGTGTTACTATATGCTTGCGGCAAGATGCCTTTGCAATGAGAGCGAAAAGGTGCGTAAATTCGCCGAAAACGGTGATGTCGAAGGCGCGAGAAAAGCGGTTTCCATGATCGTCGGGCGTGACACGGCTGTTCTGGACGAAGCCGGGATCCTTCGCGCGGCAGTCGAAACGGTTGCCGAAAACACCTCAGATGGCGTCACTGCGCCGCTTTTTTATATGGCGCTTGGCGGCGGGCTGGGTGCTTGCCTTTATAAGGCGGCCAACACGATGGATTCGATGCTTGGCTACAAGAACGAAAAACACCGTGAGATCGGCTTTTTTCCTGCCAAGCTTGATGATGTGCTGAATTACATTCCCTCTCGCCTGACAGCACTTCTGATGATCGCGGCTTCTTTTTTATGCCGATATGATGCAAAAAACGCCTGGCGCATCTGGAGACGCGACCGCCGGAATCACGCCAGCCCGAATTCCGCACAGACGGAAGCAGTCTGCGCCGGTGCACTTGGACTGCGGCTGGCCGGGGACGCATGGTATTTTGGCGAACTCCACAAAAAGCCCTATATCGGGGAGGATCTGCGCCCGATCGAGCCTGAGGATATTCGCCGTGCGAACCGCCTGATGTACGTCACATCGCTGCTGATGCTGGCGCTGACGTGCGTTGTGCGCGGACTGATCGGAGGTCTTTTATGAACGAATGGCTTCAAAACGAGCTGCATGGCGGCAATATTCATGTGTATCAGGATTGCTGCGATTTTTCGGCAAATCTGAACCCTCTCGGGATGCCGGAGGCGGTTCGGCAGAACGTGATCAAAAATGCCGATCTATGGGCACATTATCCGGATCCGGACTGCCGCTTGCTGACGGCGAAAATCGCAGAATATGAACAGACAACTCCCCAAAAAATTGTCTGCGGAAACGGCGCGGATGACCTGATCTGGCGCACGGTGCAGGCGCTCTGCCCCAAACGGGCGCTGATCCTGGCGCCGTGTTTTTCGGAATACCGCCGTGCGCTGGAGGCTTTCGGATGCGAGGTGGAAAGCTTTGCTTTGGACGAAGCATCGGGATTTTTGCCGGATGAGAAATTGCCCGCAGCGCTGCATCCGTCGCTGGATCTGGTGATCCTGTGCAGCCCGAACAATCCGACCGGACGCCTGATCCCGACGGATCTGTTGTGCGAATTATCCCGGATCTGCGAGGAAAATCGGACTTATTTGCTGGTAGATGAGTGCTTCCTGGATCTTGTCCCGGACGGGAAAATGTTCAGCGCAAGACGTTTTATGAACGATCTTACGATCGTTCTGAACGCATTCACAAAGACGTTTGCAATGGCTGGTTTACGGCTTGGTTACGCAGTTTTTGGCAGCACGTCCACTGCGGAAACTGTCCGGAAAACGGGACAGTACTGGAGCGTTTCCACACCAGCCCAATTTGCGGGGCTGGCTGCACTCGGGCAATTGGAGCATCTCGAAAAATCGCGGAAGCTGATCGTGTCCGAACGGGACTTTCTGATGCAGAGATTGCGAAGGCCTGGCTTGCAGGTCTATCCGTCGGATGCGAATTTTCTGCTATTTCGCGCGAGAAACGGTCTGCGGCGCGATTTGATCGAGGAACATATTCTTATCCGTTCCTGCGAAAATTTTGAGGGGCTGGACGGCACATTTTACCGGATCGCAGTGCGCTCGCATCCGGAAAATGAACTGCTGCTCGCGGCGCTGCGGAGGTGTTTGTAATGGCGAAACCCATCATGCTGCAGGGCACGATGTCGAATGTTGGCAAGAGCTTTCTGACGGCGGCGCTGTGCCGCATTTTCAAGCAGGACGGCTACCGCGTGGCACCGTTTAAATCCCAGAATATGGCGCTAAATTCGTTCATCACATCCGATGGTCTGGAGATGGGGCGTGCGCAGGCGATGCAGGCGCAGGCGGCTGGCATCGAGCCGGATGCCGCGATGAACCCGATCCTGCTCAAACCGACGACCGACGTCGGTTCTCAGGTCATAGTCAACGGAATCGTTCGCGGCAACATGACAGCAAGGGCGTATTTTCGGGAAAAAACAGCACTGATCCCCGACATTCAGCAGGCGTATGAGAAACTTGACCGGAACTTTGACATC
>JAFPXW010000082.1 GCA_017394565.1 Oscillospiraceae bacterium
GCAGATTTTTCGTCAGATTGTACAGTGACGACGACGCGATACTGTATGTATCGCTAGGAGGAACTGTGCAAGATGACGGAAAAGATGGGGGGCAGATGATGTGCTGAGCCGTCAGGCGGTCTTTGTGCGGTGTTGCCTTAGGTAATCAGCGGATCGAGCCGACGGTGCGCGGGAACATGATGACGTCGCGGATGTTCTGCACGCCGGTCACATACATGATGAGTCGCTCAAAGCCCAGACCAAAGCCGCCGTGCGGTACGGAACCGAACTTTCGCAGGTCGAGGTAGTCGGCGTAAACGTCCATATTCATGCCGCGCTCCTCCATCGCTGCCACGAGCTTGTCGTAGTCGTACTCACGCTCGGAGCCGCCGATGATCTCGCCGACACCCGGAACGAGCAGGTCAACGGCGGCAACGGTCTTGCCGTCGGGATTCTGCTTCATGTAGAAGGACTTGATCTCCTTCGGGTAGTTGGTGACAAAGGTCGCCTTCTTGAAGACCTTCTCGGAGATGTAGCGCTCATGCTCAGTCTGGAGATCGCAGCCCCACTCGACCGGATACTGGAACTTCTCGCCGGATTCCTGCAGCAGACGGATCGCCTCGGTATAATCGCAAACGGCGAAATCATGGGAGATCAGCTCCTCCAGACGGTCGATCAGGCCATTCTCGAAGTGCTGGTCAAAGAACTTCATTTCCTCCGGGCAGGTGTCCAGAACGGTGCGGATGACGTGCTTGACCATGTCCTCTGCCAGCTCGATGACATCCGGCAGCTCCATGAAAGCGACCTCCGGCTCGATGTGCCAGAATTCCGCCAGGTGCTTCGGGGTATTGGAATTCTCCGCGCGGAAGGACGGGCCGAAGGTGTAGATCTTGCCCATCGCCATAGCTGCCATCTCGCCCTCCAGCTGACCGGAAACAGACAGACCTGCACGCTTGCCGAAGAAATCGGCTGCGTAGTACTTGTCCGCATTCTTGAACTTGCCGTCCTCCTGATAGCCCAGCGTGGTGACCTGGAACATCTCGCCTGCGCCCTCGCAGTCAGAACCCGTGATGAGGGGCGTATTGACGTACACATAGTTGCGCTCCTGGAAGTAGCGGTGGATCGCCTGTGCCAGCACGGAACGGACACGCATCACGGCATTGAAGGTATTCGTTCTGCCGCGCAGATGGGGCATGGTGCGGAGGAATTCGAGGGTGTGGCGCTTCTTCTGGAGGGGATACTCCGACGGGCACTTGCCGAGGACGGTGATCTCCTTGGCATTGATCTCCACGCCGCCGTTCTGACCGGCAACGACCGTACCGATGACCTTGACGGACGTACCGCCGGGCATTGCATCCTCGAACTCGATGCCGGTCGCCTTGTCGATGACGATCTGGAGGTGCGGCAGGGATGTGCCGTCATTCAGTGCGAGGAACGCCATGGTCTTGGAATTGCGCGAGGTGCGCACCCAACCGCAGACGGTCACTTCCTGACCGATGTAGGAGGGATCGGAGAAGATCTCCTTGATGTCGATGTGCTTCATAAATCAGACTTCCTTTCGTAAGACTCAGGGCCAATAAAAAAATCCCGCCCTGATGAATTCGCATCAGGACGGGAGCAAAACTCTCGTGGTACCACCTGAATTGCCCTGCCGTTTTCGGCAAGACCTCTCATGCGCACAGCAGAAACCTGCGAAGCGCTGCCATTTAACGCACGGCACACGGCGCACCTAATGACCGCAGACACGCGGCGTTCAGCTCTTGCTGCTCGGAAGTGTTATTCGCATAGGCTCTGCTGCGCGGTTTGCACTATCCCGCGCTCACTGGGAGTGAGCTCCTATGGTACTTCTCTCCGTCATTGCATTTCGATGAGACTATTATAGCACAAATCCCGCCGGTTGTCAAGCGGTTTTTTTCAATGCGTAGTGCGTAATGCGTAATGCGTAATGAATGTGTCGCTGACGCGACATTTAAAATGGCATCATAAAAAGTCCCTTGACGAAAGGAAAACTCTCCTTAGTCAAAGGACTTTTTGTATTTTACAGTCTTTTTAAATCGGTCCGCGTTAGCGGACACCACAATTACGCATTACGCATTACGCATTGCGCATTATTTCTTAAACAGCTCCCGGAGCATCATCGCGCCGCCGGCGAAGGTCATA
>JAFPXW010000083.1 GCA_017394565.1 Oscillospiraceae bacterium
GCTCGATGTGGTGCGTGAAACGGCAAAGCGCGTGTTCGTACCGCTGACTGTCGGCGGCGGCATCAAGACCGTGGACGACATCCGTGACACCCTGCGTGCCGGTGCGGACAAGGTTTCCGTCAATTCGCAGGCGGTGCAGAATCCGCAGCTCATCAAGGACGGCGCGGACATTTTCGGCAGCCAGTGCATCTGTGTCGGCATCGACGCGAAGAAAACGCCTGCCGGCAACTGGACGGTCTACATCAACGGCGGACGCATCGACATGGGGATCGACCTGCTCGATTGGGTAAAGGAGATCGAACGTCTTGGCGCTGGTGAGAATTGTCTGAATTCCATCGACACCGATGGCGTGAAGGGTGGTTTTGATCTTCCTATGCTCAAGGCCGTCGTGGATTCCGTGAGCATCCCGGTCATTGCGTCGGGCGGTGCCGGAAAGCTGGGCGATTTTGCGGAAGCCTTCCAGAAAACCGACTGCTCTGCGGCACTTGCGGCGTCGCTGTTCCACTTCAGGGAACTGACCGTGCAGCAGGTCAAGGATGACTGCCGCGCCAAGGGCATTATCGTGCGATAAAGGAGTTACACATGGAAATCGATCTGAACAACCTCGACAAATATTTCGTCAAGTCCGAACTCATTCCTGCCATTGCAGTGGATGTGAACACCAAGGCCGTCCTCATGCTTGCCTATATGAACAAGGAAAGCCTGCGCAAAACGCTGGAGACCGGCTACACCTGGTACTGGTCGCGCTCGCGGCAGGAGCTCTGGAACAAGGGGGCGACATCCGGTCATCTCCAGAAAGTCGTGTCGATCTTCGCGGACTGCGACGACGATACACTTCTTGTCAATGTGGAGCAGACGGGTGCGGCGTGCCATACCGGGAATTACACCTGCTTCTTCAAGCAGATCTACGGCGAACCTGAGGTAAAAGCCTGAATAAAGAATCTGTCACAAATGAAAGCCCTCCTGAATATCCTGTAGCAAGGGGAAACCCTTGATGCTACAGAACAGGAGGGCTTTTTATGAATTTTGATACCAATGCGGCGGATTTTGACCGCCGTCAGGAATCGAATGACGCAGTGCCGATCAAGGTCAACCGCGTGTTCGACAGCTGTTCCGACCGTGACTGCATCGCGAATGTACCGGTCATCCTCGACAATGGGGAGCTGCCGCCGAACATCCAGCTTGTCAAGTGCAAATGTGTGCGTGTGGCGGATGTTTGTATGCGCGTGGAACCGGTGCCGTTCAACCGCGGCTTTTACAACATTGACCTGACGTTTACATTCCGTGTGGAGCTGCTCTGCTACGCACAGGCGTGCGATACGCCCTGCACCATGACCGGTACGGTCTACGCCAGCAAGAGCAGCATCCTCTATGGCAGCGAGGCGAACACGCAGACGTTCTACTCAAACGGCGTATCGCAGGGGGCAGTCGATTCGTGCTGCGACGTGGTCAATCTGCCGACGTGCAATGTGCAGGTCGTGCCGCCGCTGGCACTTGAAACCAAGATCGGTACGATCTGCCGTCCGATGGTCCCGAATGCGCCGGAACAGCTTCCGCCGACGGTGCGTACTGTTGTGATGACGCTGGGACTGTTCTCCGTCATCGAACTGACACGTCCGGTAACGCTCATGGTGCCGACCTACGACTACACGATCCCGCAGAAGGAATGCACTGTCGATACCGAAACGCCTTGTGCCGTGTTCGATAAGATGCGTTTCCCGACGGAGGAATTCGCACCGGCCTCCCTTCCGGATAACGAGGATCACATCGGCTGCTCCTGCTGCGATACGGCAGGGAGTTAAAGACATTTCCCCCTTCGCCCACAGCGGAGGGGGATCGCTTTTTGATGAAGATAAAATTTTTTAGCAAATCGCTTGCAAATAACGCTGAATTGTGTTATAATATAATGTAAGACTTTTGTCAGGAGGATCATAATGGATCACAGTAAAGCAAAAGAACGGGTTCAGGAGCTTTCCGAGCTTCTGGAGCAATACAATTACGAGTATTACGTGCAGGACGATCCCAGTGTGGATGACTTCACCTATGACAAGCTGATGCATGAGCTGATCGACCTTGAACATGAGTTCCCGGATCTGCTCAGCCCCCAGTCCCCGACACAGCGTGTGGGTGGTCTGGCGGCAAGCACATTTGAGAAGGTTGGTCACACCGTCCAGATGCAGTCCTTGCAGGATGTATTCAGCTTTGAGCAGGTGGGAAGCTTTGTTGCGAAGGTCCGCGAGACATTTCCGGATGCGGCATTTTCGGTCGAGCCGAAAATTGACGGACTTTCCGTTTCGCTCGAATACCGCGACGGCGTGCTGACGCAGGGATCGACGCGAGGGGATGGGTTTACGGGCGAGGACGTGACCGGTAACCTCAAGACCATCCGTTCCATCCCGATGACCTTGCGTGAAAAGCTGCCGCTGGTGGAGGCACGCGGCGAGGTCTATATGCCGCGTGAGTCGTTCTTTGAGCTGGTCGCACGGCAGGAGGAAAACGACGAGCAGCCGTTCAAGAATCCGCGCAATGCTGCGGCAGGCTCGCTGCGGCAGAAGAATGCCGCAATTACCGCACAGCGCAAGCTGGACATCTTCATTTTCAATCTGCAAAGATGCGAGGGCAGGGAATTTTCCACGCACGATGAAACCCTGAGCTTCCTGTCGGAAATGGGCTTTCGCGTGATCCCGAACCGACGAATCTGCCATACGACGGAGGAGATCGTGGATGCGATCAATGCCATCGGCAATTCGCGCGGGGATCTGCCGTATGACATCGACGGCGTGGTCATCAAGGTCAACGATCTGTCCGAACGTGACGCGATGGGTGCGACTGCCAAGACACCAAAGTGGGCGATCGCCTACAAATTTCCGCCGGAGGAGAAGGAAACGATCCTCCGCGGGATCGAGGTCAATGTCGGCAGAACCGGTGCATTGACACCGGTCGCTGTATTTGACACGATCCTGCTTGCCGGTACGAGCGTGTCCCGTGCGGTGCTGCACAACCAGGATTTCATCAGCGAAAAGGACATCCGCATCGGTGATACCATCGTCGTGCGCAAGGCCGGCGACATCATTCCCGAGGTCCTGCGCAGCGCATCCCATGCGGAAGGCTCTGTGCCCTATAAGCTGCCGGAATGCTGCCCGGTCTGCGGCACGAAGGCAGTGCGCGACGAGGCGGAAGCCGTCCTGCGCTGTCCGAATATTTCCTGCCCGGCGCAGCTGCACAAGCAGCTTGTGCATTTTGCATCACGCGATGCGATGAACATTGACGGACTCGGCCCTGCGATCATTACGGCGCTGCTGGATGCGAAATTCGTTTCCGATGCAAGTGACTTGTATCACCTGACAAAGGAACAGCTCCTCACGCTGGAGGGATTCAAGGACAAGTCGGCAGACAATCTGCTCGCGTCCATCGAGAATTCCAAAAATGCACCGCTTGACCGCGTGATCTTCGGTCTGGGCATCCGGAATATCGGCGCAAAGGCGGCGTCACTTCTGTGCGACCATTTCGGTTCGCTCGATGCGATCGAAAATGCGGAAACCGATGACATCGCGCAGATCGAGGGATTCGGTGAGGTCATGGCGCAGAGCCTCTGGACAGCGCTGCATGATTCGTCCGTGCAGGCGCTTTTGCAGCGACTGAAGGAAGCCGGACTGACCATGCCGTATGAAAAGCGCGAAGCTGCCACGGATACACCGTTCAGCGGCAAGACGGTCGTCCTGACGGGAACGCTCACCATGAAGCGCTCCGATGCGAAAAAAATGCTCGAAGCCGCCGGCGCAAAGGTCAGTGGCTCCGTATCGAAGAAAACGGATTATGTGGTTGCCGGCGAGGATGCCGGTTCCAAGCTTACAAAAGCGCAGGAGCTTGGCGTCACGGTGCTTTCTGAAGCAGAAATGACCGCGATGCTTGGCGCATAATTCAAGATCTGCGAATCATAAGATCCGGGAAATAGGTTTTGGCGAACGCCGGCAGCGGTGAATGGAACGACTTCCCGTCAAGGGAAGCAAGCTCCGTTCCGGCGAGTCCCCCGAACCGCAGCGCCCACGCGCAAAGGCACTGGTTTTCCTCGCGGCTTCGTTCACGGCTGTATTTCGGATCACCGAGCAAAGGGGCGCCAAGATGTGCCAGATGCGCACGGATCTGATGCGTGCGGCCTGTGTGCAGCGTCACCAGAATCAGCTGCATCTGCTCGCGATCGGCAAGCACCTCGTACTCCGTGACGATCTGCTTCCATGAAGCATCCGGTGCATCGTCACGCACTGTGACCTGATGCCGGCGCTCGTCCTTTTTGAGATATGCCTTGCAGACAGCATGGCGTTCCGGCAGGGGACTGCTCACGATCGCCAGATACTGCTTGTGGACGTGCCGGTCACGGATGGCTTCATTCATACAGCGCAGTGCTGCGGCATTTTTTGCAGC
>JAFPXW010000084.1 GCA_017394565.1 Oscillospiraceae bacterium
CATTTCCAGTTGGCAATGCATAATCCCCCCACATCCTGCCCATACTACCATCAAGGCAGAGAAAGAACAGACTTCCGCATGGCTGTCGTGATTCTGCCATTCTGTGCGGAGATGGGAGCGAAGGGAATATGTCAAAGAAGCATCGTAACAATATCGATCCGCAGCGCAGCGGCGAGAACGAGAACGAGCGCGAGCATCCGTCCTGTCCGGACGGCGGCACTTGCTGATGAGCATTGAAAACCTGAAAAAACAAAATTCCCGAAGTCTTTTTACGGACTCCGGGAATTTTGCTATGAAAGGTGTGATTAGGAGAAAGCTTTGCCATTGGCACCGGGTGCCTACCTTCCATCACTCCGGACTGGGATCAGTCCACCAGCGTGAACCGGTACAGGTCGTCGTTCACTTTATCCATGAACATCGACTTCGGACGTACCCAGACCTTGCCGTCATCGTCATTGCGATAAACGACCATTTCCTCGAGCGTTTCACTGTGTGTGGCAACGCCGAGTACAGTATACCGACCGCCCTTGAAGTGGCGGTAATGCTGTCCTTCGGATACCTCGCGCGGCGCCTCGGCAGGAATTTCCTTCGGCTCCGGCTGGAGGTTTTCGATATGGTCATGCACCAGGATCATCGACGAGAAAGGCTCCATGTGTACGAAGGCGTTGCCGCCCTCCACACGGACTGCGTTTCCGCTGAGCACATCCACCAGACGATCATAGTGCGTGCCGACCTGACAGTCGAACGGCTGGTCATCGAGGTTCAGACATACATAGCAGGTCTGACCTTCCAGCTCCTTCGAGAACACGATCTGGCGGTTGCGGATGATGACAGTGTGATAACTGCCGGTGCGCAGCGCCGGATAGGCTCTGTAGACACGGCCGAGCTTGACAATGTGCTTGTAAAGTGCCTGATCGCCTTCGCCCTCGACCAGATTCAGGCAGGGACGCAGCGGCGCGTCGGCATCCGCACCCTGCCCCTTGCGCCCCTCGATGCCGAATTCCGAACCGTAGTAAATGGACGGGATGCCGGGCATACAGTAGAGCAGCGTGTAGGCGGTGTACAGATAGCGCTTGTCATTGACCGTGCTTGCCAGACGGTTGACATCGTGGTTGTCCACGAAGTTGTAAAGCTTGATATTGCGGTAAATTCCACCATTGGCGCCGGACTGGCGGTTGATGGAGTAGTCGATCTCAAAGAAATTCTTGTCATTGTGCGACGACCAGATGCCCTTGTAGCACTCGTAGTTCGTGACAGAGTCGAGCATCTCCGGGTTCGCCCAGCGGTTGTAGTCGCCGTGGATGATCTCGCCCATGAGCCAGAATTCCGGATCGCGCTCCTTGCAGAAGGTGCGGATGCGCTTGAAGAAATTGAAGTCGATGCAGTCAGCCGCATCAAAGCGGATGCCGTCGATCCTGAATTCGTCCATCCAGTATGCCACCGCCTCCAGCAGGTGGTTGCAGACATCGGGATTCTGGAGGTTGAGCTTGACAAGATTGTAGAAGCCGTTCCATCCCTCATACCAGAACGGATCGCCGCAGGGCGAAGGGCCGCCGAAATTGAGGTTCTGGAACCATGAGCAGTACTGCGAATTCTGCCCCTTTTCCTGGACATCCGTGAACGCCCAGAACTTTCTGCCGACGTGATTGAAGACGCCGTCGAGGATGACGCGGATGCCGGCCTCGTGCAGCTTGTCGCAGATGTTTTTGAACATCTCGTTCGTGCCCAGGCGGCGGTCGATCATCTTGTAGTCCGTCGTGTCATAGCCATGCTCCACGGACTCGAAGACCGGTCCGAAGTAGACCGCATCGACGTTCATTTCCTGGAAGTGGGGGATCCATTCGAGGACTTTTTCGAGCCGGTTGACGGGTTCGCCGCCTTCGTTGAATTTCGGCGCACCGCAGAAGCCAAGCGGATAGATGTGATAGATGATTGCGTTTTCGTACCAACTCATGATGCTTTGATAGCTCCTTACCTTCGGTCTGCACCAAGCTTGCAGACACCTTTCATAAATTTCACAAAAATGGAGATGCGGAGGCTCCGCAGACGTTAAAAAAATTACAAAAGCTTTGCCGATGACTGTCAAATCTGTATGCACCGGAAAAGCTCTGTCGCTGACAGCC
>JAFPXW010000085.1 GCA_017394565.1 Oscillospiraceae bacterium
GATGTTCAAGACTTTCCAGGGAGTTACGGAAGACTCCAAGGCTGAGATCTATATGAGACCTGAGACAGCACAGGGTATCTTCGTCAACTTCAAGAACGTTCAGAGAACAGCAAGGAAGAAGATCCCGTTCGGTATCGCACAGGTCGGCAAGTCCTTCCGTAACGAGATCACCCCGGGTAACTTCATCTTCCGTGTACGCGAGTTCGAGCAGATGGAGCTGGAGTTCTTCTGCAAGCCGGGCACCGATCTGGAGTGGTTCCAGTTCTGGAGAGGCTACTGCCGCGACTTCCTGCTGGGCCTGGGCATCAAGGAGGAGAACATCCGCCTGCGTGACCACGATCCGGAGGAGTTGTGCTTCTATTCCAAGGCAACGACGGACTTCGAGTATCTGTTCCCGTTCGGCTGGGGCGAGCTCTGGGGTGTTGCTGATAGAACCGACTACGACCTGACACAGCACCAGACACATTCCGGCAAGTCCATGGAGTACTTCGATCCGGAGGACAACAGCAAGTACATTCCTTATGTCATCGAGCCGTCGCTGGGTGTAGAGCGTCTGTTCCTGTCCATCGTGACCGAGGCTTACGATGAGGAAGTCGTTGACGCTGAGAAGAACGATACCCGTGTGGTTATGCACCTGCATCCGGCACTGGCACCGTTCAAGGCTGCCGTTCTGCCGCTGTCCAAGAAGCTGTCTGCGGACGCGCAGGAGGTATTTGCTCAGCTTTCCAAGAAGTGGAACATCGACTTTGACGATGCTGGTTCCATCGGTAAGCGCTATCGCCGTCAGGATGAGATCGGTACGCCGTTCTGCATCACCTACGACTTCGATACGAAGGAGACCGACAACTGCGTCACTGTCCGCGACCGCGACACGATGGAGCAGGTAAGACTGCCGATCGCAGAGCTGGAGAAGTGGCTTGAAGAAAAGCTGGCTTATTGATCTGTCATCACGATGAACAGAAAAAGCCCGGGAGTGTGATGCTCCCGGGCTTTTTTAGGCTTGAAACAAAATCCCCGAAACCTGTGGATCACAGGTTTCGGGGATTTGTCTGTATCAATACGTCACCGTCAGCTCATCACGCAGCAGATCGAGTGAAAGATCCGGGCGCTTCGGGATGGTGATATTGACCGGTTCATGCGCGTGCAGCGGGAACCAGTTGTCAGAAAACTGTGCATCGACGTGCTTGAAATCCAGCGCCACTGCCGGAATAAACGCATCGCTCTCGATGGTAAGGATATAATGCTCCTCCCACTTGCGGAATTCCGTGCGAACCTTGGCAGGCTTGCGGTTGAATTTCTTCGGGCGGCACAGCAGGGAAACGGACGAGGAGATCACCTCACCCCTGCTTTCCAGACGATAGGTCAGGTAGTGGATGCGGCGATTTTCCGGCGTGTAGTACGGATGGAGCGCGTCGATCCGCTTAAAGAATTTTGCGGAAAGCGCCGGGATATTCGCTTCAATGCGTCCGTTTTCCACGATTCTGGAATCGCGGTCGCGCATCTCCCAGACGATCGTACCGCGGAACGGTTCGAGGGTTTCGTTGGAGATGTTGAAGGTCGGGTTGCCGAACGGTCCGCAGGAGAGCAGGATCGGCGCATGGAAGCGCTTGGCATAGTACTGCGCAGCCTTCCAGCGGCCATTGTAATCAATGCTCGACCACGAGATCGCAGGATTGGAGTCGTCAAGCTGCCAGTAGATCGAACCCATGCAGCGGCCGCGGTGACGGCGCATATGCTCCACATTTGAACGCAGACATTCCGCCTGCACATACTGCGTTGCAAAGATCAGTTCCTCAAAGCTTTCCGGATAGCGGACCATCTGCGCGAGGTAATACATCATCTTCTCCGAACCGCCGTCGCACTTGTGGTGCGCCTCCATGACAGGGGAGAGGAGATTGAGGTCTCCCTGTGCAGGATCACAGACGGGCAGAAGGGTTTTCAGGCTCGGTACGGACTCGAATCCATACTCCGAACAGAACCGGTAATACAGCTCGCGGAACGCCGTAAACGGCTTCAGACCGTGCCAGATGTCCCAGTAGTGCATATCGCCGGCCTGATTGGAAGCTGTATCCTTGCAGCCGCCGTGTGCGGAGGGCGAGGAACGCCAGTAGAAACGATCCGGATCGAGTTCCAGCACGACCGCCGGGATCCGGCGCTCGAACATTTCGATGTAATCCTGCTTTGCCTGCGGATCATCGGGAAGTCCCCAGGTTTCGAGGGCAGTTTCGATCTCGTTGTTGCCGCACCAGAGCGCGATGCAGGGATGATTGCGCAAGCGCTTCATATTATCGCGGATCTCCTGCTCTACGGTTGCCCAGAATTCGTCCGTCAGGCGGTAGTTTGCACACGCAAACATAAAATCCTGCCAGACGATCAGACCATGCTCATCGCAGAAATCGAAGAAAGCATTGTCCGGATAGAAGCCGCCGCCCCAGACACGGACGGTATTGAAATTCGCATCCACACACGCCTGCAGGAGCGCTTCCTCACGTTCTTGCGTGCAGCGCGGCAGCAGATTATCGAACGGGATCCAGTTGGCACCCATCGAGAAAATGTCCCTGCCGTTGACGTTCATGCAGAAGCTTTCGCCCCATTCATCAGGCTCCTGCCGGATCGTCAGGGTGCGCAGACCGATGCGTTCGCGGTTGCTGTCGAGCGCCTCGCCCTTTTCATCTGTCAGCAGAACAACGCCGACGTAGAGGTTCTGCTCGCCGTAACCACGCGGCCACCAAAGCTTCGGATCGGGAACGGGAACGGTGAGCTGATTTTTCTCACCAGCGTCCAGGAGCTCGGATTTAAACAAGCGCTTGCCGTCCGGATCATAGAGCGCAAATGCCCATTTGAGCGGCTGATCGAGTGCTTCGAATGTCGGCTTGACGATGAGCTCCACATTGCCGGCGCGGTGCTTTTGCAGGTACTGCACATTGTCGATACGGCCGCCATCCCAGATCTCGAGGTACACATCCCGCCAGATGCACAGATCTGGCAGCTTCGGGCCCCAGTCCCAGCCGAACATATAGTGCGCCTTGCGGATGTGCGGAAAACCAGGAAGCGTCGAATTGACGCCCCACAGCGGATGATCCTTCTGTTTGCGCTCGATGTAGCGGATCGGAGAGTCGATGGTGACCTCCAGACGGTTCTCGTCGAGCAGGCGGTCGGTGATGTCAAAACGCCAGCGGCGGTGCATATTGTTGGTCCTTGCGAGAAATTCGCCGTTAAAGGCGATGCCGGCGATCGTGTCGATGCCGTCAAAGCACAGAAAAACGCGGCTTTCACGGTCGGCAGGACGAGGAAATTCCGTCGCGAAACGGTAATCCTCCTCGGAGAGTGTGAGCGCCTCGTTCTCATTCTCGCGGTAGAACGGATCCTCGATGGCACCATGCGACAGCAGGGTGTCATACACAGAGCAGGGGATGGTGCAATGATAGGTCATCGGATCA
>JAFPXW010000086.1 GCA_017394565.1 Oscillospiraceae bacterium
ATGATACTTATATTATAGCATAGTTTCGATCCGATTGCAAGCGTATTTTCTTGACCTCCACGGAAATCAATTTTAAAAAAACTCGTGTCTGTTTTATCGGTTTTGCCGCAGATATCGTGGGCGCAGCCCCCCCTGCATAAAAAGCTCCTTTTTTGGGTTGGGGGTGGGGGAAAGAAGGACGCCTGTTCTCCTGACAGAACCAGAAAGCTGATTTCCGTTTTTGACCTCTGATCCTAAAAAAACATCCCCCTCTCGCATCTGCGTCTGCGAAAGGAGGAAGTTCCTTAAAAGAAAGGAATATTTGCCGATCAATTAGTTGGGGGAATCGGCTTAGGAAAGTCCATTATAGACTTGTCCATTCTTGAGATCCACGCCCTTGGCCTTGAACATTTCGGAAACCGAAACGATCTGGTAACCTTGCTGCTGGAGGGCGGGTACGAGGTACTCAACTGCGGATGCAGTCGAATCGTAGGTTTCGTGCATCAGGATGACCTTGCCATTGAGGGAGCCGTCCCTTGCACCGTTCATGAATTTGTCGATCATCTGCTGTGTAGTTGCCTGGTTCCAGTCGCCGGAATCAAAACCGCAGTTGATGAGGGGTGTCCCTGCATTTGCCTGAACGGTCGCATTCACGCCGAGGTAGGGCGGACGGAGCAGAAAATCAGTTTCTCCAGTGATTTCTGTGAGCTTGGCTGCACACTGACCGATCTCGTTCTTGATGCCGTTGGCATCGAGCTGTCTCAGGTCGGTGTGTGTCCAAGTGTGGTTTGCGATCTCGAAACCGAGGCTGTGCGCACGCTTGATTTCGGACTCATTGCCGGCGATGCGGTTGCCCCAGTAGAAGAACGTCGCGTGTGCGTTGTTCTTCGAGAGTGCAGTCTGGATCCTGCCAGCGCTGCTATTGTCCCCACCGGCGACCGGACCGTCATCGAACGCAAATGCTACCATCGGTTTAGATGCATCAATCCACGAAACGTCTGCCTTATTGTACCAGTAGCCTTCACGTCTTACCGGCTCGGTCACCGGATCAGTTGGGTCGGTGGTTGTTTCCTGCTTCTGTGTGATAGCAGGCTCAGAATTTTTTTTTAAGATCTGACGCTTGAGCAGTGCGAGGTCGAATACGTCGATCACACCGTCATCGTTCATATCGGTATTGTCCTTGTTGACCGTAGTCTTGTTACCCAAAAGATGCTTCTGGAGTGTCACGATGTCCAGCAGCTCTACCTTGCCGTTGGCATCCACATCGCCCTTGGAGGACTTGGTGCTGCCGGAAGCGGAGGCTGCGATCTCGGTGCCCTTGACTGCGATGGCTGCGTCATCAATAAAGAAGCTGTTGGTCTTGCTGTCAGCCTCGACATACAGGATCATATTGGATGCGCCGGTCGGGATGGTGAAGGACGTGTTGGAAAGCTGTACCCATTCGCCCTTTGCGCCCTCTGCTTCTGCGATGGTATCATAATGATCCTCACCGCCGGCAGAATACTGGAGTGTCAGCTTGAAATTATCAGAAGCTGCTGCATCCTGCATTGCCATGACGCTGAAGCTGTAGGCATTGCCGGGGATGAATTCCGTGGTGGAAAGGTCGATCGCTGCGCCGTGCCAGTTATCGGTTCTGCCAGTAACCGCAAGTCCCTGATCGCCGGAAGCGGCGGTATTGGAAAGTGCTGTTGCGGCATCGCCTCTGCCGGTCCACTTGCCTGCGCTGCCCTCGAAATCGTTTACGAGATAATAGCCGTCAGCAGGCTCCGTCGGAGGTTCGGTCGGCTCGGTCGTCGGACGCTCGCCGCCAACGGTCACTTCACTCTTGGTGACGTTTGCCTTACCGGAGCTTTCCCAGCCCTCGACGTTCAGCGCGACCTCTGTCAGATTACCGATCTCGAAGCCAGCCTTCTGCCATGCTGCGAAGTGGTCGGAAACGGTGATCGTACCGGAAGTTCTCTTGCTCTTGCGGACGCTGAAATACTGCGGGAACGTTTCCGTCGTACCGAGGATGGTGGGGCCTGTGTGCATGACCTTGAAGATCTCATAGTCCGCGCCGTCGATCGAAACGACCTGGCTCGCACCCTCCGGACCCGGGCACCAGTTCACCCAGTCTTCTATAATATAGTACTCTACCAGCGGTTCCACGAACCAACCGTACACGCACAGACGGGAGTTGCCCTTCTGGCTTGCGGAATACTCTGCTGCATAATCCAGTGTGATCGTGCCGATATCTGTCGCCTTCTTGGTTCTGTCAAATGTTGTGCCGCGGCGTGCGAGGAAGTTGCCTTTGTCAACTTCGCAGCTCCATTCCGTATCGAATGCGCCGCCCTTGCCCAGCGTCATGCTGCCGCTGCCGCCTGTCTGGTCAAGCCAGATCTCATAGCTGCTGCCTTCCGATTCACCGGTGAACTGGTGTCTGCCAGTTGCGGGATCCGGAACCGTGAACTTGTCGCCTGCGGCTGCCGATGCAGACATCGGGAGCATCGTAGCACACATAACGAACGTTGTTAATAATCCGAGAAGTGAATTTTTTCTTCTCATGGGGTGCTCACCTTCTTTCTGTTCTCTATTGTACCACACTTTCCAGCCTTTGTCAATCTTTTTTGTCACAAATTACGAAAACGTTTTTTGTGCATTTTGAACGAAGTGTGAACTTTTGAAATGGCTTAAAATCGGAAATTCTAAACCGCCTGTTTAATAAGTCGTTTAGTACTGATTTGCTTCGGTTCACATTTTATTCATTAGATTTATTGCATTTTCTGCAAAATCCATGTCATATTTGCCAATTGAAGTATCATTTTTGCAATGTCTCCGCAAAAATGAAGCCCTCCGGCGGGTGCCGGAGGGTAAATTATCTACTATTCTTTTCAAGAATTATTCATCGAACTGGCAAACATACCCAATCGTTCCGGATGCATAGATCTTGACACAGGAATCGCTGTTGTCATTGAAGCTCCAGCCGCTGCCGGGATTCCAGAGCATCATGTACGGCTCGATGGTATTGCCGTCCCTGCCGGAAGGCTCGTGGCCGAACCAGAGCTTCGCACTGTCGAGATAGCTCGTAGAGCTGCCGTCCGTCCACTTGGCAACGACCGTTTCGCCGTCCTCCTGGATGGTGGTCTCGCCGCCAACCCAGAGGTAGCTGAGCGATCCGTCTGCCTTCCTGACAGCTGCCATCACAGCGTCCCAGTCAGCCTGCGACTTGATGTAAGCCAGGTGGCCGCCCTTCTCCTTGCAGCGTGCCTGTGCCTGCGACCACGTCACATCACCGGCGTACACCTCGAAGCGCTTCTCACCAGTCTCCTCCTCATCGTCAGTTTCCGAGGTCTCCGGAAGATCCACTTCCTCCTCATCGCCTGCCATTTCCGGCAATTCTCCGCCGTCTGCGGCCTTCAGCATCGCATCGAGGAGGTCTGCCTTCGTGTACTGCGGGATGTCCGTCAGCTGGTAGCTTGCCTGCTTGGCGCGGACATATTCCGTATATGCCACGAGATCCACGGATGCGCCATTGATCGTGTAATTCTCCTCGTTCGCGCGGTAGGATTCGGTCTCGCTGACTGTGCCGTTCTGGAGGGTGTTGACCGCATAGCGTTCGCCGTTCTCGGTCGTGCGGCACGAGAGATAGGTCCCCCGGCGCGTGCGGACACCGACGAGCTTCTCGTCCTTATCGGTCCTGGCATCATAAATACGCTTGGATTCGCCGTTTGTGTAGGTATACAGCGCCGATGCCTCCCCTGCCTGCATGAACAGCTCCGGCACCTCGTTATCGTCGATATACAGCAGGCGGTATTTGAGTCCCTTGTCTGGGTTCAGCTCCGTATGCTCCTGCTCGAATTCGAGGATGGTGTCGTAGTACGCCTGCGCCCATTCTACGTCCGTATCGAAGGGTGCTTCCGTAGATGGCGGCTCCGTTTCCGTCTCGGTCTCCGTTTCGATCTCCGTCACCTCCGGCGGCGGTGTCGTGATGACGACGTTCGTCTCCTCGATGGTATCCACCGGTGCGGCGTTGTTTCTGTTGCCGAGGATCATCACCACGATCCCGGTGATGAGCAGGGCCGCCGCGGTGATGCAGGCTGCCGGGATCACCCATCTGGGGAGCTGCGAGAATTTGTTCTCGACCACAGCGCCTGACGGCGTGCGCTTCGTTTTGGAGGCAGGTGCCACGCGGATATTCGCGCCTGTCGGGGATTTTTTGACTGCGACGGGGCGTCTGGGGCTGGTGGATGTCTGCACTGGCTGTCTGGTGCCGCAGAACTTGCAGAACTGCGAATCAGGATCCAGCGGTCTTCCGCATTGTTTGCATTTCATAGTGATCTCTCCTAATCTGCTTTTGCATTCCCATTCATACTATTTCCATTTAAAAATCTTAATAAATTAAGATTTTTATAGCCGCCGAAGGCGGCGTATGGAAATGCATGAGACGGATTTTGTGACGCTGTAAGCGGCACAAAATGGCGGGCGCGTAGCGCACGCTTCCTTTAGACTGCTTTTTAAGCAGTCTAAAGGAAATTAGTATCA
>JAFPXW010000087.1 GCA_017394565.1 Oscillospiraceae bacterium
AGTGCAGAACTCGTGGATCTCCTCGTCGGAGCCGGGTGCCTGCTTGCCGAACTGGTTGCACGGGAGGTCGAGAACCTCGAAGCCCTGATCGTGGTACTTCTCGTAGAGGTTTTCGATTGCTTCGTACTGCGGAGTAAAGCCGCAGCCGGTCGCGGTATTCACCACAAGGATGACCTTGCCCTGCCACTCAGACAAATCGAACTCGCCTTCTCTTCTCTTCTTGACTTTGTAATCATAGATAGACATATGCTGTTCCTCCTTTGATGTTTGGGTTTGACGGTACTTGGTAAACTCAATATCGTTTGGGTTCAATTTAATTATATCAAACTCAATTGAATTTGTCAAGGGTTTTTTTCAATTTTTTTGAAAAAATTTTCACTATCTGTCAGTTTTCCCGATCTATCGGGATTTATACAAGAAAAAAAAAAGCACACCAGATCACTCTGATGTGCTTTTCGATGTACGCGCCTTATTGGACTCGAACCAATGGCTTACTGCTTAGAAGGCAGTTACTCTATCCAGCTGAGTTAAAGGCGCATCTGTTTGTGAAGCTTACCGCTGTCAACTTTTATATTATACCACGGAACGCGATCATTGTCAAGGGGGAAATGAGATTTTTTTTGATTTTGGCAAATTCAACAAATTTCTACAGTTATTTTGAAATTTCAGATCAGATCGAAGGCTTCAGGCTTTCGGAACAAAAAAAGCCCCAAGAGAACCTTGAGGCCTTGTTGGAGCGGATGACGGGAATCGAACCCGCATACTCAGCTTGGGAAGCTGATGCTCTACCACTAAACTACATCCGCAAATCGGGTACTTATATATTGTAGCATAAGTCGCCGGATTTGTCAAGGGGTTTTCCGGGATTTTCATAGAAACAACAGCTTGGGGCGTTTGGGTATAAAAAAAACCGCGTTCCAGGGGGGGAGTCGGAACGCGATCATTTTTTGCGCGGCAGTGCGCTGGAGCGGGTGATGGGAATCGAACCCACGTAACCAGCTTGGAAGGCTGGAATTCTACCATTGAACTACACCCGCAGTGCCTTTCAACAGATATTATTATAGCACAACTCCCTGCGTTTGTCAAGGGGGTATTTGGATTTTTTTCAAAGAAATTTACAGTTCGTTATGTTTCTACAAAATATTGCAGAAGTCGTGATTTTTCTTGTGTTTCGCAAAAAAGAGGGAGACGCGCTCCCTCTTTCCGATGTTACTGCTCGGCAAAAAGCACCTTGACTTCGCCGTTTTCTGTGGTGATGTGAACCTTTGACAGATGTGCGCCCTCGTCAATGATCTGTGATGCGATCGCATCCTCCACGCGCTCACGCAGAACGCGGCGGATCTCACGCGCACCGTATTTCTTGCCGTATGCCTCGGCCGCGATCTGTTCCAGCGCTTCGCGTTCATACTCCAGACCGATCCCCTTCTCTGCCAGCGGCACGCGCATCTCCTCGACCATCAGGCCTGCGATATCGGCATAATTTGCCTCTGTCAGCGGCTTGAACACGATGATCTCGTCGATTCTGCTGATGAATTCCGGACGCAGGAATTCCCGCAGTGCCTTCATCGCCTTATCCTTGCTGATGTCCTCGAGGGTACGGTTGAAGCCGACGCCGGTGGATTTATCCGTCGAGCCAGCGTTGGAAGTCATGCAGATGACCGTGTGTGCGAAGGAAACCGTTCTTCCCTGTGCATCCTCGATCTGCCCTTCGTCAAGGATCTGCATGAGGATATTCATAACATCCGGATGCGCCTTCTCGATCTCGTCAAACAGGATCACAGAATAGGGTTTTCTGCGCACCTTCTCCGTGAGCTGTCCGGCTTCGTCATAGCCGACATAGCCCGGAGGCGAACCGATCAGACGCGCGACGCTGTGCTTCTCCATGAATTCCGTCATGTCAAGCCGGATCAGCGGATCCGCTGCATCAAACAGCTCGGCCGCCAGCACCTTGACCAGCTCTGTCTTGCCGACGCCTGTCGGGCCGACGAAAATGAAGGATGCCGGACGGATGCGCTCGGAAAGCTGAACCCTCGTGCGCTTGATCGACTTGGCAAGCGCATCAACGGCTTCGTCCTGACCAACTACCTTCGCGCGGAGCCGGTCTGCGAGGTTCTTCATGCGCGTCATTTCGGTCTCTGCGATCTTATTGGCAGGGATCCCTGTCCAAAGCTCGATCACAGCCGCAAGATCCTGCTCTGCCACCTCGATCTGGCTGCACTGCTCCTCCAGCAGCTTCTTCTTCGCTTCGAGCCGGGACACAACGGATTTGCACTCGGCGATCTTCTCGAAATCGGGTTCTTCCTCATCCGTCAGCTCCCCAAAGAGAAGATTCTGCTTCTCCAACTCTGCCGTTACCTTGTCAAGATCGGTCAGCTCTGTCGCGCGGATGCTGCGGTAGGCACAGCTTTCATCCAGCAGGTCGATCGCCTTATCCGGCAGGAATCTGCTCGTGATATAGCGCTCGGAAAGCACGGCGCACAGGCGCAGGATTACATCGTTGATCTTGACGCGGTGGTACTTTTCGTAATACTCGCGGATGCCCTTCAGGACTTCGGCAGTTTCCTCAACAGTCGGTTCGGTGACGGTCACAGGCTGGAAGCGTCGTTCGAGCGCGGAGTCCTTTTCGATGTACTTACGGTACTCCTTGAATGTTGTGGCGCCGATCACCTGGATCTCGCCGCGCGACAGTGCGGGTTTGAGGATATTCGCGGCGTTCATGGAACCCTCGGAATCGCCTGCGCCGACGAGATTATGCACCTCGTCGATGAACAGGATCGCATTGCCGGCCTTGATGACATCCGCGATCAGGCCCTTGACACGGCTCTCGAACTGGCCGCGGAACTGCGTGCCGGCAACCAGTGCGGTGAGGTCGAGGAGATAGATTTTCTTGTCAAGCAGGTGGAACGGCGCGTCTCCTGCGGCGATATGCTGGGCGATACCCTCTGCGATCGCGGTTTTGCCGACGCCGGGTTCACCGATCAGGCAGGGATTGTTCTTGGTGCGGCGCGACAGGATCTGCATCGCGCGTGCGATCTCGCGGTCGCGGCCGACAATGCGGTCGAGGTCATTGTTTTCCGCACGGCGTGAGAGGTTGGTGCAATAGTTGTCAAGGAACTTGAACTCCGGCTCATCGCGGCGTTTCTTGCGGTCGAGCTTTTCCTTGCCCTTCTTCTCCTTGCCGCTGCTCTGGCGGTCATTGGAAGATTCGGGTGCAGAAGAACCGGAGGCATTTCCGCCGAACAAGCCGCGCAGGAAATTCGGCATGGCATCGATCGTACCGTTGAGAATGTCCGATGCATCGGCGTCCTCGTCGATGGCATCCAGACCGGTCTCGTGCATGACATTCATCATTTCGTCGGACATCTTTTCGAGGTCTTCTTCGCTGATGTGATTGTTCCTTAGATAGTCAGAGATCTGTGGAATGTTCAGCTCCTTCGCGCAAACCAGGCAATAGCCCTCATTGCGCTTTTCGCCGCCCTGCATACCGGAGACGAAAATGATCGCTGGACGTTTCTTGCATTTGCTGCATAATAACATGGTGGGGTTTCATCCTTTCTGAATGGGATTCTCGCCCGAGGCGAACGGTCAGGATCGGATGCCGAAAATCGCGTCCTGCGCCTGATAGATAAAGCGGAAAATATACGTCTGGTCAATGGTCGGCTGGTTGAAGAGCAGCATTTCTCCGTCGGTGATCTGCGCGATCAGGCGAACCGTCACGCACACGACCATCAGCATTGCTGCCACCTCGACCAAGGCTACGGGAAATGCCATCACATGATCCGCACGGCGCAGATGCATGGATTCTTCAAGATCCCCGGTCATGGAGGAAATGATGCTGCAAATGATCAGCATCACCAGCTCGATGATGAGAAAGAGTGCCAGGCGTACCAGCTGTGTGTAATTGTCACGATAGAGCGCTTCTGTGAGAAGCTGCGCCCGAAGCGGCGTATTGCTGCGGCTTTCAAGTGTGGAGAGGACACCGAACATCTGCACCGGATCGGCTGCCAGAGCTTCGGCCGCTGTGGGTTTCCCGACAATGGGATGGAATTTCTTCACATTGTTCAGGCGCTGTGCGAAGACATTGCCAAATGCGGTCAGATACCAGTCCTCAAAGGCCGGCGTCGGTGCATTCTGCACACGCTGGAACGTTTTGTGAAGCGTTTCTGCATCCATTGTTTCCTCATCCTCAGCCGCAGAAAGCGCGAGATTTTCGGAAACCTGCTCATAAATATCAAATTCCTCGTCATCAAGGACGCTCTGGATGCTGCCCTCGATGCTGGAGCGGAATAATTCGTCATAGACCTTCGGCGCAAGGAAATTCGCCCCAAGTACGCCGACCAGGATCGCGACCGCAAATGCCGCAAGCTGGAATACCACCTTGTTAAAGCCCTTCGCGACCACTGCATACACGATGCCGGCCGTCATCACGACTGCCAGAGCATCATAAAACCACCAGAATTGCGTTCCCATGCTGCCCTCCGTTATTTGATAGTAACCCGATTGATCTTGTCATAGCCCAGCAGGTAGAAATACTTACCGTAGCGCAGGATGCGGTCGTACGCATCCTTCACGGGCTGCGAACCGGTCTCGCTGCCATTGAAGCCAAAGGAACGGATCGAACCTGCGCCCAGCACATAGGCCTCGCCGTCGTAAAGAATGACAGATTTCTCCCTGGAATCGATCGAAACCGTCTCCGGCGCAGTACTTTTATCAGAAAACAGCAGGAGCGTAGACTGGCGGCGCTGCTCGTTCTGCAGCAGGATTGCAGCCTTGCCGTCCGCATAGTCATAATCCACAAGTGTCGCGTTATAGTCATAACTGCCGACCAGTGCACCCGTGCTGCTATAATATGCAGCAAGGTCATCGCCAATGACAAACGCCCCGCCCTCCGGGATCGCATAAAGCTCGTAACAGAGCGTCGGCAGCGGTTCGGTTTCCCAGACGACCTCATCACTGTCAAAGGTAATATAGGACAGCGTGGTCAGAAGCTCGCCGTCTGTCGCACCGACGGTCGAGAAAATGCAGCCGTTGCTGCAGAAGCTGACGTCAGACAGTCTTTCGACACATTCACGCGAATACATCAGCTTACCACTCTGGTCAAAAATATTCAGGCGGCAGGCATAGGTCTCGCTTTCCGTGACGATCGCTGCATAGCCGTCCTCGCTCAGGACGCCGAACCAGATCGGCTTCTCTGTCTGCGCCTGGTAAACATTGCCATTCGGCGTATCCAGACGGAAGGAGGTCCCGTTGTGCGAGTAGATCAGCGCACGGGAACCTGCAATTTTCATGATGGCGTTGCTGTAGGCGTGCTGGCGGCTGTCCTTCTGCTTGCCGTCAGATGTGTAAACATAAAGGTACTTGTCACACAGGATCAGAAGCGAATTCCCGATAAAACCTGCGTGATAGTCCACGCCTCCGGACACCTTCAGCTCGAATTCGCCTGTCAGATCGGCATCCTCGCTTCGGGTGACATTGTCCTGATAGCGCGAACCGATCCCTTCGAGTTTCGGGAACCAGACATCGCGCAGACGATAAATGAAGATACCAAGTCCCAGAAACAGCAGCACAATGAAAACCTTGATCATCCTGCGCCGTCTGGCACGTTTTTTGCGCTCTAACACGATGTCAACGTGATTCGCCATGATGCGCTTTCCTCCCCTTCTGTTCGGCTTCCGCGCGGCGCGGAAGGTTGTTCTACATATGTATCTTGTGTTTATTTCGTTTCGTTTGTCAATTCCGCCATGTCATAAAAGACACGGTTCAGGTACAAGCCATGCGCCGGCGCAGTCCGTCCGGCGTTCACGCGGCGTTTCGAGGCCAGGATCGTGTCAAGGTCCTCCATCCGGATCTTGCCCTCATTGACATCGAGAAGTGTCCCGACCATGATCCTAACCATATTATACAAAAATCCGTCGCCTTTTACAAGCATTCTGACCTCATCCCCAGCATTTTCTACAGTAAAGCCATAGACTGTGCGTACAGTGTTGGGTTTTTCTGCACAATTTGAACA
The DNA here is from genome assembly GCA_017394565.1 of Oscillospiraceae bacterium. Lineage (GTDB taxonomy): Bacteria > Bacillota > Clostridia > Oscillospirales > Ruminococcaceae > UBA3855. Next base: position 6,011 of record JAFPXW010000087.1, read on the forward strand.
AAACGCCCGGAAATCATGTGTCCCGACGAAATGCTGTGCTGCGGCATTGGCAAGCTCCAGGTCAAGCTTGCGGCGATAGTGGCACGCAAGGTCGGTCGAGAACGGATCCTTGCTCTCGCTGCAGTGCAGACGATAGAGGTATTCCTTGCCCTTGCAGGAGAACCGCGCGTGGAAATCCGGCGCAGCATCCTCACATTTCAGGATGCTGATATCGTCCGGAAGTTCGCCGTTCACGCCGCGGATAAAGCCCTGTGTGCGGATGCTGCTGTTCGTTTCCACATGAAAAACGAACGCGCGTGCGTGAACACCTGCGTCTGTCCGTGAACAGCCGTGGATCGTCACAGGCTCATTGAGAATCTTCGACGCACAGCGTTCCACGACTTCCTGCACAGTGATGCCGTTGTTCTGGCGCTGGTAGCCGTGGTAGTTGGTGCCGCGGTACGCCATCGTCACTTTGAGGTTGCGCATCCTACGCCTCCTGTACAGTTGGGGACGGCGTGGATTCGGTTTTTTCTTCCTTGTCAAAGGCAGCCTTGCCGCGCATCCTGCGTTCTATGATATACAGCACGATCAGGGCAGCCAGCGAAACCACTGCGATGCAGACGCCCGCTCTGAAGCCGCGCGGTGAGTAGCGCATTTCGATCTCGTGCTCGCCCTCGGAAAGATTCACGCCGCACATTGCATCGAAAATGGGGTAAAGACGGGCTTTCTGACCGTCCACATAGCAAGTCCAGCCCTTTTCATACGGAACCGACATATACAGTGTCTGGTCCTTGGCAGCATTGACAGTGCCCTTGAAGTGCGTGTCCTCAAATTCCGTCAGGTGCAGTCTGCCCTGGTTGAGGATGTTATAGCCCTCCTCCAGAACCTCCTGGTTCAGCTGGTACACATAGACCTGTGCTGTACCGCTGGTGTTGTCGGACTTCATCTGCACCTTGACGGTCACCATGTCATCCGCATGGTACTCGCCCAGCGGGAAAGTATACGGCTGACGGCTGACATTGTAGGTGTGGACGATCGCATTATCATACCAGATATCAATATTATCCGCATCGCTGACCTTGACCAGCGCATACAGCATCCCGTCCTGTACGGCGGTATAGTTGTACTTGAGGAAGCTGTTGTCCTCCGGTGCATCCGCCTGGCGGGAGAAATTATACTGACCATACTCACGGCGTGTGACGTCATAGCCGACGTGACCGACATGGGTAATATCAATGGGAGTGAATACATCCTCGGAAAGTCCCGTGATCTTGCGGAAAATGGCATTCTGCTGTTCAAACGCATTGATGCTGTCGTCCATGATATAGAACTCAGATGTGAAATCCACCAGGAAGCCGAGGCCGAGGTTCTGCTCCTCCTGCCAGATCGCTGTATTGCCGTATTCACCGATCTTCTTGGCATTGACAGTATCCGCATTGTAGCCGTCCTTTGCGATGATATACTTGATATCACACAGCAGATTCAGGACAGGGGTATTGTTGGCGTAGAAGTAACGGTTGCCTGCTTCACCGGCTGCAACGCCGAGGCAGCGCATGAACGTCGTGACGCTCTCGTTTGCCATCGAAGAAAACTGCGACAGGCCATTATAATCGTACAGTGCCGGATCATTCAGGGTGTACCACTGGGTGATCTCGGTACGTGCAAACAGCTCATCCTCCCGCTGATCGCGGATGGCAAGCAGGCCGTTGATCTCCTCCTGCTTTGACGGATAGCTGCTGTAGGTCGAGGAACCGACTGCCTTGACACCGCGGTAGCCCTGGATGCCCATTTCGCCGATCACAGCGACGGCAAGCAGGAAATTCACCGCTTGCTTCGGCGTGAACAGGCGCAGGAATACGATCACAAGGTAGATAGCGCCGATGATGACAGAGGCCTTCACGAATTCCTCATTGTCGTCCTTGATGCCGGAGGTTGCGGCAAGTCCGATGAAAATGCCGCCGACAACGAGCATCGCACCCCACTGAACGAAGGAGAGTTTCTCCTCGATCAGAATGGTGTACGCGCGGTAAGCGATGATCAGAAGCGTGAAGGAGAACAGGAACGAGAAACGGTACGGCAGCATATTCGGAACATGGA
>JAFPXW010000088.1 GCA_017394565.1 Oscillospiraceae bacterium
CGCTTCGTTTATACGCCCTCTGCCAAAGCCACTATGTGGCTTTGGCGGCTGCTACGCAGCCTGCAAAGCACAACGTGTTGTGCTTTGCAATAGAGGGCAGTATATCACGGCAGGATAAAACGCGGAGCACCGGGGTCAGCTCCGATGCTCCGCGCTTTGTTTGTTTGTGGGAACCGTCTGAAGTTAAATGCGCACGATTATCTGAAATAGTTTCTCGTGCCGTCACCTGTAAAGCTCAGGTAGCCCTCGCTGAACTGGCTCGGATCGGACAGGTACAGATCAACTGCTTCCTTGACCATATCCGTGACCTTCTTGGAGTAGGTACCGAGATTCACATAAGTAGACGAACCGCTGAACTGGTACTTCTGCGTCAGGACACCGTAGATCGTGTCCGGATAGCTGGAAGATGCCACACGGTTCATGATGACCTCAACGACCTTTGCCTTCTCTGTGACAGAGATGTTATTGGCACCTGCCTCGTGTGCGACAGCGTTGCACAGCAGGATGTAATCACTCTCGGAAACCGATACGGCGTTGCTGTCCGGCTGAACCGGTGCGGCTTCGGTGGTGACCTCGGTCTCGATCACAGGATCGATCACGATGACATCCGTCTGCACTGCCGGCTCTGCTGCGTCGGTCGGCATCGGCGGAGCAGTCATCTCGGTCGGTGCCACAGCAGTCGTTGTGGTGATAGTGGTCGTGGTGGTAGTAGTGGTTGTCGTGGTTGCTTTTGTCGTTGCTTTGGTTGTCGCCTTTGTAGTGGCCTTCGGTGCGGCAGTGGTCTGCACTGCGGCCGGTGCTGCATAGCCCTTGCCGATGGCTACAACGGTCACAGCCGTCGCTCTCGTGGTTGCTGCGTCCTCGTCCGGATCAACGACCGTGACGGTGGTAGTCGTTGTGGTGGACTCGGAAGTCTTCATATTGCTTGCAGAGGTCGCCTCTGCAGTCTTTGCGGTGGTGGTACGCGTTTCAGCAGCGGTTGTGGTTTCGATAGAAGTTTCTGTTGCAGCGGCTGTGGATTCAGTGGTCGGCTCTACAATCTCGACCATATCAGCGGTGCTGTCATCCAGTGTGATCGTTGCTGCCTCTACTACAGCAAAGCCTCCAAACAAACAAGAGGCGATCATTCCACAGACAATCGCTACGACTTTGGCTTTTCTCATCAACTCATCCTTTCTTCCTAAATTGCGTTGAGTATTATCCGCAGGAGGATTCTACGCTTTGGAGTACCCTCTTTTGGACTGAACCTATCATAGCACATCTCGCATCAAAAGGCAATGCTTTTTGAACCATTTCGATGATTTGTACAAACATTGGAAGGACATTCCTGCCAGCAGAGGTAATATTGCACATGAATTTGTAAACTTATTATGTACAGAAACGGAAAATTTGTTCTTTGACGGAAATAAAGCGGTTACAAAGATTACAGAGATGTTACATTTGGGACAAAAAAGCAAACGCCATTTGGTAAAACGTGCCAATCGGACAATCTCGTTTTTGTGCGATATATCCATAAACTTGGCGAAATCCTGACAGACTGGCAACACGTCGGCTTTGTGCATTTTGTAAGAATTTTGGCTCTCATATCTTCACTCTTGACACATACTGCCCGTCATGTTATAATAGTAACGCAGCACTGCGCTTCTGCATGGCGCAAAGGTGCGTGAGGCTCTGCCGTAACGTATGCCTGCTGAGAATGCAAATAATACGGTTCGTAATATTTGCGATTTTTAGATGCTCAGGGGGGAAACCTCCCGACCATCTGCCATGTTTCGTCGGTTCGAATCCGACACAAGCTGATTGCTTGTACCTGTGGTTAGGTTTTTTGATTTTTCCAAATCAAGGAGTTATGAAATGCAGATGCCGTACCCGTCCTGCCGTATGCCTTTATATATTATAAAGGTATACGACCGGAGCAGTCCTGCCGCCTTGCCGGATGCCGGATACCGCCGCCCTCTGTCCGATGCCAGCTTCACGGTGCGCTGTGAAGTCCGCTGAACGGCCGATGCGGCTCAATGTGTCCGCCGCTGCACGACTGTCAGGGAACGGCCGCGATCACAACACGTCTTTTGGCGTTTTATATATTATAAAGGTATATATAAAAGGAGGAGAAAGAGATGAAGATCACGATCCAGGAAAACGAGCGCGGTTTCCGCTTCAAGAACGGCGTTTTCGACAAAATGCTGTCCGCCGGTGTGTATTATGTCTTCGGACAGACCTCCGTGCGCAAAACCACACTCGACAAGCCGCTGCACGCGGTGTTTGACCGTGCAACATTGCAGGTATTCGCGAAAGACAGCGATTTCAAGGCGCAGACCGTCACTGAGAAAGTGGAGGACGGCACGATCTCGCTGCACTATGTGGACGGGCGCTTCCATGATGTGCTGGATGCCGGTGTGTACACCTACTGGAACGCGGCCGAAGTCCACACCTTCCAGCATTACAGCACCGCATCGCCCGAAATCCCGGACGATCTCTCGCCCTCCCTCTGCGAGCAGCTCCACAAAGCCGGCAAGCTTACCCGTTTGTTAGTCGGTGAAACACAGGTCGGACTGCTGCATTTCAACAATCACTTCGAGCGTGTGCTGCCTGCCGGGAGATATTACTTCTGGGCGGATGCCGGCGTGACGGTCGGCGCACGTTTCGTGACGACCACGCAGCAGGAGCTTTCCCTCACGGGACAGGAGATCCTCACGAAGGACAAGGTCGGCGTCCGGCTGAATTTCGTGTGCAGCTACCGCATCACCGATCCGCTGAAGTCGTTCCAGGAGATCGACAATGTGGAGGCGCAGTTCCATACAGCGGTGCAGCTTACGGTGCGTGAGTATGTCACCGGCGTGACGCTCGATGAATTGCTGGCAAGCCGCGACACCATCGCCGAATCCCTGCTCGAAAGCCTTCGCCCGAAGGCGGAAAAGCTCTATATTGCGGTGGAAGATGCCGGCATCCGTGACATCATCCTGCCGGGCGACGTGCGTGACATCATGAACACTGTCCTCATCGCAGAGAAGCGTGCGCAGGCGAACGTCATCACACGCCGTGAGGAAGTCGCTTCCACCCGTTCCCTGCTCAACACCGCAAAGCTCATGGACGAGAACAAGACACTCTACAAGCTCAAAGAGCTGGAGTATCTGGAGAAGATCTGCGAGAATGTCGGGAACATCTCCGTTTCCGGCGGAGACCTCCTCGCACAGCTCCGCGAGATCGTGGGCAGCAAGGAATAACTCGCTTTCAAAACCTACAGGAATGGATAAAAGGAGAACATCATCATGAACCATACTGCGATCATCACCGATACCAACAGCGGTATCACACCCGATGAAGCCCGTAAGCTTGGCATTTTCGCGATGCCGATGCCGGTACTGGCTGACGCACAGACATACTACGAGGGGCAGGATCTGACGCACGAACAGCTCTACGCCTTCATGCGCGAGGACCGCGACCTCTCGACCTCGCAGCCGGCGATCGGCGATGTGCTGGCGCTCTGGGATCAGCTCCTTGCCGACGGCTACCAGGAGATCCTGTACATCCCCATGTCCAGCGGTTTAAGCGGCTCCTGCGCGGCAGCGACCGGCATGGCGGCCGAATATGACGGCAAGGTACAGGTCGCCGACGTACACCGCATTTCCGTGACGCTGCGTGACGCTGTCCTCGATGCGAAATCCTTTGCGGATCAGGGCATGACGGCAGCGCAGATCAAGGAGAAGATCGAGGAAAATGCGCTCAATTCCGTGGTTTACCTCGGTGTGGACACACTCAAGTATTTCAAGAAGAACGGCCGTGCGACCGCAGCAGCCGTTGCGGTGGCAACCGTGCTGAACCTCAAGCCCATCCTCATCACAGAGGGCGGAAAGTTCGATACCTTCGCGAAAGTCCGCGGCATCAAGGCCTGCAAAGACCGCATCATCGACGCGCTGAAAAAGGAACTCGAAACCAGATTCCAGGGCGTTCCACATTCCGAACTGCGCCTTGCGACCGCAAGCACCCTGGAATCTGCGGAGGATGCCGAGGCCTGGAGAAGGATGGTGCAGGAGGCATTTCCGGAGTTTGAGGTCACCTACGATCCGCTGTCGTGCAGCATCGCGTGCCATACCGGGATCGGTGCCGTCGGCGCCGGGCTTTCGAGGGTGCAGCGGAACGGATAACACGGAAATCAATTTTTATAATTTTACGTCCCCATTTTATGAATTTTGCGGGTGCAGGGTGACTCCCCACG
>JAFPXW010000089.1 GCA_017394565.1 Oscillospiraceae bacterium
ACGTGGAATCCACCCTGATCGTGCCGAACCTCAACAGCATTCTGAAAAACACCATCGGCAAGTACAAGGCAGAGGAGCTGATCCAGAACCGTTCGATCGCGCAGGAACTGGTCGAGGACGAACTCCGCGGCGCGCTCGATCCGTACGGCGTCACCATCACGGCCGTGAACCTCGCGGACATCGATTTCGAGGACAGCTTCGAGCAGACCATCCGGGACAAGGTCGCGGCGGAACAGGAAGCCCTCCGCGTGCGCAACGAGACCGCGGCCAAGGAGGAAGAGGGCAAGCAGAAGGTCATCGCCGCTCAGGCGGAAGCCGATTCGAAGAAGCTGCAGGCGGACGCCGACGCCTACGCCATCTCCGTCATTCAGGCGGAGCTCTCGAAATCCCCGGAATACATCGATCTGCAGAAGATCGAAAAATGGAACGGCGTGTTCCCGACGGTGATGGGGGAGAACATCAACCCCTTCATCGCGCTGAATCCCTCCGAAGGAGAAGAGTGACGCGAAGAGGTTCCGGCCCTTCGGTCGCTGCGGGTTTACCGATATGAAAATCAGACTCGATCATCTAACTAAGCGGTTTCCGAACCTCAACCGAAAAATCAGGGAGGACGTGGTCGCCGTCGACGACTTCTACTGCTTCTACAGTTTCCGGCTGGGTTTCGGCCTGTGTTTCGGGTTCAGTTGTTTCCGGTTCGGTCTCAGCTTCTGTCGTTGTTTCCGCCTCGGTTGTTTCGGGGGAAGTGGTTGCTGCGGCAGTGGTTTCCGCAGTGGAAGCCGTCTGTGCGCTACCGCAGCCTGCAAAAGCCGTCAGACACATGAGCATGGCGCTCCAGAGTACTACACGTTTCATAGATCTTTTTCTCCTTTAAAAACCGGCGGCAGACTCACGCCATGCCGCCGGAAATAACTATATCATTATATCACGAATTACTCAGCAGATTCAGTCGCCTTGTCGATGGCAGCCTGTGCGTGTTCAACGTAGAGCGCACGGATCTCCTCGTTCTCGCCAAGACCGCGCAGAACGCACTCGACCTCATAGCCAGCATTGGTAAAAGCGGTCTTCCAGCTGTCTTCCTCATCGCTTGCCATATCGTTGTTGGCATGATCGCCTGCGACGACCATCAGCGGCTCCAGGATCACGCGCTTGTACTCGCCTGCCTCAACAGCAGCCAGAACGTCATCGAGAGACGGCGTTGCTTCCACAGTACCGATGTAGTAATTCGCAAAGCCGTCAGCCGTCAGCAGATCCTGCATCTTCTGGTAAACGCCGTTAGACTCTGCCTCAGTGCCGTGGCCCATGAAAACGATCGCAGTTTCGCCGTCATCGTAGTCCTTAGTCCAGTCGGTGATAGCGGTTTCTACGCGCTTGAAATCATCGTCAGAAGTCAGCAGCGGTTCGCCAAATGTCACAGACTCAAATGCATCTGCATAGCCTGCGACCTGATCCACAAGGTCATTGTACTCCAGGCCGTTCATCAGGTGTGTCGGCTGAACCACGAGGTTCTTGACGCCATTGTCAACAGCTCTCTGCAGGGCTGCGTCCACGTCGTCGATCAGAACGCCGTCGCGCTTCTGCACATGGTCGATGATGATATTCGCCGTGAAGCCGCGGCGAACAGAATAGTCCGGAAATGCTTCTTCCAGTGCATCCTCGATTGCGCCGATGGTCAGGCGGCGGCTGTCATTGAAGCTGGTACCAAAGCTGATGACCAGCAGCTCATTTTCACCGATCTCGTCCTGATTGCGGACATTGTCAAGGCTTGCGTCGCCGGTGTCATAGTTCTCCTCATCGTCCTCTGCTTCCGCCTCCGTTTCTGCTTCGGTGGTTTCGTCGGACTCGGTCGTTTCCTCTGTGGTTTCCTCGAGGGTGGTCTCCTCAGCAACTGTCGTTGCGGCTTCCGTTGTGTCTGCGGTGCTGTTGGCACCGGAATTGCTACCGCAGGCGGTCATCATGGCTGCGCAGACTGCAACTGCTGCCAGATATGCTGTGATTTTTCTCATAATTCTTACATCCTTTCGTCTTTTCAGGAAAGGCATGAACGCAAAAATGCTTTCCGCCACTTGGCAGAAAGCACTGCAAAGAAGCCCTGTTCCGCAAGAAAGGGCTGGGATACAGTACGATCAATACCTCGTGATCTGAAGCTTCAAGCTTCTGTACCAGCGAACCGGCAGGTTTCCTGACTTCGGAATCGTCACATTTCTGCGCCTTCCCGACGTTGACCGTCAGTGGCATCATGCAGAAACGCTCCCCCTTCACAGTGACGAGATCGTACAGTAGTTGCAACTGTTTCCCTTTTACCCCTGCTGTCCTCAGACGCAGGGCACCGGACGCTTTTGTGATTCAATTTTAGCTGTAATGCATTACAATGACATTATAGCATACAAAATGTGAAATTGCAAGCATTTTCTACATTTTGTACGAAGATGCCAGATTTCTGCACCATTTGCAGCACTTTTTGCACATCAAAAAACTGTTTCCGTGGCACCCTGCTGTGAGCCGCCCAGCCCCTCACCGTTCCGGAGGGGCTGCTTTTTAGGGGGGCACACGCTTGCTTCCTGAAGCTGTCAGCATTGCCCCACTCCCCTGGTGCGCCGTCACCAGAAAATCTCTCCCTTCATGGGAAACAATGAGGATTTATGATTGCGCCGCAGTCTCGGTCAGATCCGGCGGACGGTCGTAGGTCTTGAGGTCGGTATTCTCGGACAGAACGGCATCCTTGCTGCTGCGTGCGATGCTGAACAGCGACTTTTTGAACAGCTTCTGCTGCTCCGGTGTCAGATTGCGGATGGCGCGCAGCATCGCCGGATAGGAAGTACGCTTGCTCTGGTTGATCTCGCGGAAGGTGTCGGCTTCCGACGCCTCCAGCACGCCGAAAAACGACTCGATGAGCTGCTGCCGTTCCTGATCGTCGAGCTGTGATATAAAGCCGGAAAGTGCCTTGTTCAGGAGGCTGCCGCTTTTGGAAAGGCCGTCCGCCTCCACAAAATGGCGCCCCAGCACCTCCCAGTTGTACGCCAGATGCTGCATGATGCCGGAGGCTGAGGACTTCACAATGGTATGCTCCGCCAGCTGGTTCAGCAGCATCCCGACCACGGAGGATTCCGGGATATAGGAGCAGACTTTATACAGAACTGCGCGATATTCCGGTGATTCGACGATCTCCTCACGGAATCCCGGACCGTCATAGGACTGCACCATCGTGATGCGGCTGCGCACGTCTGCTTCGCAGAAAGCCGCCGCATACACCGCAAGATTCCCGCCCTTGGAGTGACCGCCGACACGGATCGGACGCGGATGCTGCCGGAAATGGTCGTTCAGATAGGCACGCGCATCGGACTGACTTCCGGTCTCCTGCATATAGCTGAGGTTCATGTCCTCCTTCCAGCCGACGATGGTGCCGTCCGTCCCCCGGAAGCTGACATAGGTCGTTCCATCCTCCAGCAGGCAGGTCAGCGCCGAAAACTGCGTCTGCGATTCCGTATCGATGCGTGTCACATAGCCGGTGAGCTGTGTCCTGGAAAACCTCCTGGATCCAGCCATTTTCCGGAACAGCTCGCAGTCCTGCTCAAAGCTCATGATGCGCATTTTGTCCGCCACGCTGTCACATTCAAAACGTTCCCACGCGCCGTGCAGATCCTGCCGGATGGTAAAATCACGGGGAACAATGCCTTCCAGCGGCATATAGCCAAATTCCGCAAGGATCAGTCCGTCGATCTCGTTGAACGGATCGACCGAAAACGGGATATCTCCGCGCCAGTCCAGATAATCCAGAATGTTCGCCATAAAAATGCCTCCCTCTCCATGATATACTGCCCTCTATTGCAAAGCACAACATAGTTGTGCTTTGCAGGCTGCGCAGCAGCCGCCAAAGCCACTATGTGGCTTTGGCAGAGGGCGTATAACGGAGCGCTTAGCGGCGCTGTGCGCCGCCCGCCGTCAAAGACGGCGGATTGCAAATCGTTATTACGATTTGCATTAGCGCGTAGTATAGAATCAGTATACCACATTCTCCTGTAAAATGCAAGCGAATTTTGAAACTTGAAAAATCTGAAAAGATATGTTATAATAAAGCCGTATCCAATGCCCACGAAAGGAAGTTGCATATGAAAGGGAATGTCTGGGATTTCTACGCCCCTGCCTACAATGTATTCATGTCCGGCAGCAAGCGTGCCTACCAGGAAATGAACGAACGCATCCGCACCGTCATTAAGAACAAGCGCGTGCTGGAGCTTGCCTGCGGAACGGGACTGATCTCGAAGGCCGTTGCCGATGCGAGCCGAAGCTACATCGCGACTGATTTTTCGGAACAGATGCTGGCACAGGCACAGCGCGGCAAACGGCCGGAGCAGCTTATGTTCAGCAAAGCGGATGCCGCTGATCTCCCGTTCAAGGACAATAGCTTTGACGTTGTCATCATCAGCAATGCACTGCATATCGTACCGGATCCGGAGCGTGTGCTGTCAGAATGCAAGCGCGTCCTCGCACGGGGCGGTGTCTTGATCGCACCGAATTTCATCCATCAGGAAGCCAGCCACTGGCAGCAGATCTGGACGCAGGCGCTGATCCGCGCAGGCATCGCCTTCGAGTCGTCGTGGGATGAGGAGAGCTATGCGAAATTCCTCACAAGCCACGGCTGGAAAGTCCGCCGGAAACAGGTCCTCAAAGCGACACTCCCGATGATGTACGCGGAGTGCATCCGGAGAAACCGGTGATTCCCTGGATTTACAAATTAGTCACAATCCGGTAAAGCCTATTGACAATCGGTATTTTTTCTCGTATAATAGGATTACATTAGCAAGCATCCCACAGGAGGTCATCATGGGTAAAAAGCATCAGATCTCGCCCGTCAGCGTTCTTGCCGGCGGCGCAGCACTGACAGCCATCGGCGTCGTTCTGGCACCGGTCATGCTGAAGACCGGTCTCAGGACCATCCGCAAATACGCCTCGCAGTTTGTATTTGATCCGGAAACCGGACAGATCCGGCGTAAGGATGAGAATGTCGTAGTGTTGAATGAGGAAGACTACACCATCGAAAAGCAATGAATCTGACACCGCAGAAGGGAGGCGGCAATATGGAGTATCGTCCGGACGAGATCGTCAGGCAGACAATGGAAGCCATCAACCAGAAGATCCGCAATATGAACACGCTGAATATCATCATCGTCGGGAAGTCCGGTGTTGGCAAGAGTACGCTCATCAATTCTGTTTTTCGCGAGGATCTGGCAGAAACCGGCATCGGCAGACCTGTCACGCAGTCCATCCGCCGCATCTCAAAGAACGGTTTTCCGCTGACAGTTTATGATACACCCGGCTTTGAGCTGGGCAAGGGACAGCAGGATCAGGTCAAGGCTGAGGTCATGAAACTCATCAAGGACGGGCTTGCCGGCAAGGACATCAACAAGGCGATCCACTGCATCTGGTACTGCATCAACGTCGGCTCCAACCGCACGTTTGACAATTCCGAACTGGAGTGGCTGCGCAGCTTCACGGAGGAAAACCGCGCCACTCGTGTACCGGTTTTCATCGTGCTGACGCAGGGCTGCCCCAAGAAAAAGGCAGAGGAAATGCGCCGCCTGGTCGAAGCCGAAAACCTCGATGTCAGCAAGGTCATTCCGGTTCTGGCACAGGATATGAACTTTGATGACGAGTATGTTGCCAAGGCTTACGGACTGGACAACCTGATCGCTGTCATGGGCGAGGAGCTGCCGGACGACTTGCAGGACACGCTGCAAAACGTGCAGAAGGTGTCCCTCAAGTCCAAAAAAAAACGAGCGCAGACCGCAGTCGCAGCAGCCGTCACAGCGGCATTTGGGGAAGGCTTCGCGCCGGTTCCGTTCGCGGACGCCGCAATGCTGATCCCGACGCAGATCACGATGATTGCGACGATCACGGCGATTTTCGGACTTGATGTAGACCGGAGCGTTCTGATGGGATTCGTGTCGTCGGCACTTGGCACAGGCGGTGCAACGGTTGTCGGCAGAAGCATTGCGACAAATCTCCTGAAGCTCGTCCCCGGCGCCGGAACACTGACCGGAGGCGTGATCTCCGGTGCGACCGCCGGATTGGTGACGACTGCACTTGGCGAAGCTTACATCAAGCTGATGGAGCAGATGTATCTCGGTACACTCCGCGCAGAGGACTTGCAGGGGGAATCCGGCAGACAGCGATTCCTTGCATTTTTCCAGAAAACGCCCAAGGGTGAGCTTCCCGATCATCTGTCGGGAAATGACGAGAATTCGTAAAAAAGAACCCATTCGGAAGTATTACGGCTTCCGGATGGGTTTTGTGTTATTGTTCTTCGTACAGTTTTTCAAATTCCGTGATGAGTTCGTCAAACATTTCCACTGCGCTGTCGAACACGTCTGTTTTCGTCATGTCAACGCCGGCAACCTTCAGCGATTCGATGGGATCCTTGGTCGAGCCCAGCTTCAGGAAGCGGAAATAGCTTTCCAGTGCGCCCTCCTCATGATTCCGGATGCGGCGGACGATATGGCTTGCCGCCGTCAGACCGATGGCGTACTTGTAGACGTAGAAATTATAATAGAAATGCGGCACACGCATCCACTCACGCGCGATCTCGTCATCGAGAACGACCTCGCCGCCGAAATACTTCTGGTTGAGCGCGTAATACTTCTCGCACAGCAGATCCGCCGTCAGCACTTCCCCTGCCTCAGACATGGCGTGCGTCTCACGCTCAAACTCCGCAAACATGATCTGACGATAGATCGTGGATTTGTAAAGATCTAGCAGATTTCCCAGGATCCCGAGCTTTTCGTTGCGGTCATCGGAATGCTCCAGACGATGATACGCCAGCACCAGCTCGTTGACCGTCGAGGGCACCTCCGCAACGAAAATGCGATAGTCCGCGTATTGCAGCGGATTGTTCGTGCGTGTGAAATAGCTGTGCATCGAGTGGCCGGATTCGTGTGCCAGCGTCGAAACATCGTCGTCAAGCCCCTGGAAATTCAGCAGGATATACGGCTCCGAGGTGGCGCAGCCGCCGGAGAAAGCACCGCCGACCTTGCCGGTATTCGGGTACACATCCACCCAGCGCTTTTCGTAGCCTTTTCGCAGAATATCAACATATTCCTGCCCAAAGATCGAGACAGCATCCAGCACCTCATCCACGGCTTCCGGATAGGTGAATCTGCGCTTTTCGCCCTCATTGAGCGGAATATAGATGTCGTACATATGCATCTCATCCAGTCCCAGCACACGGCGTTTCAGGCGATAGTAGCGGAACAGCACGTCCAGATGTCCCGAAATGCTGTCGATGATATTGTTGTAGATCTCCGGTGTCATGTGATCCGGAAACAGTGATGCTTCCAGTGCCGAACCGTAATGCCGTACCTTTGCGCAGACCTTTTCCGATTCGATCTGTCCGGCATACAGGGATGCAAACGTGTTGCGGAACTGATCGTAGGTCCTGTAAAGCGTCGTAAATGCCGCCTTTCTGACCTCGCGGTCACTGGAGCGCATATACATGGCATAATTTGTGTCAGTCAGTTCGGCTTCCTGGCCGTCCTCATCGCGGATCGTGCCGAATTTCAGGTCAGAGGACGTGAGGGATTCGTAAGTTTCCTCCGCAGTGGCACGCTCCTTCGAGAAAGCCGCCATGAGCTGCTCCTCTGCCTTCGTCAGCGTGTGCGGCTTGTAGCGGAACATATTGCGCAGCATGATGCCGTACTCCTGCTCAAGCGCCGGAAGATCCTTGAAGAATCCATCAAGCTGCTCCTGCTCCAGCGTCAGCAGGATGGTATCAAACGGCGCGATGGTTTCTGAGAATACAGTCAGCAGATTCTGCGATCTGCCCATGAGCTGACGGGCTTCATTATTGGTCGTGTCCTCAGAAAACCGCAGGTGCGAGTAGGTGTACACACGGTCAATCTGCTCGCTGCACTCCACGAGCGATTTGCAGGCAGCATACAGATCCTGTGCAGAATCCAGCATTTTCTCCATCGTTGGCGGAAACGCTTTGATCGCCTTCTCGGCGTTCTGATACGCAGCCTCCCACGCAGCAGTGTCTGCGAACAGCGGCGTCAGATCCCATGTGTCTTTGGTTTCGATCTCATTTCTAAGCATTGGAATTGCTCCTTTCCTACATTTAGGGTGTGTTGACACTAAGCCTAAAACGCATCTTTTTGGCAGAATTTTACGCATACTGCG
>JAFPXW010000090.1 GCA_017394565.1 Oscillospiraceae bacterium
CTGGAAACCGACCTTTCGGGCAGGCCCTACGACCTGAACGGCGACGGCATTTGGGATGTCTTTGACCTTGCGCTCATGAAGCGCAAAATCCCCACACAGCCCGAACAGGCGGCACACGGTGACACCATCGTGGTGTACTTCTCGCGCACCAACAATACCGAAAAGATTGCGCAATACCTCATCGACCTGACCGGTGCGGACAGCTACGAGATCGAAGCCGCTGTGCCGTATTCGGACGCGGACATCAACTACAGCGATGCGTCCTGCCGCGCCAATCAGGAGCAGAACGACAAGTCTGTCCGCCCGGAGATCGCCGATCCGATCGCATCACTGGATGGCTATGATACAGTATTCTTAGGCTACCCCATCTGGTGGGGACAGGAACCGCGCATCATTGACACGTTCCTCGAAAGCTACGATTTTTCGGACAAAACGGTCATCCCGTTCTGCACCTCCGGCAGCAGCGGCATTGCCGCAAGCGAAAAGCAGATCGCCGCGCTCGTTCCCATCGGCGAGCAGTTGACCGGACGGCGGTTCGCGGCGAGTGCCACGAAGGAGGATGTGCAGGCATGGTACGACACCCTGCCGCTTGCAAAGGAAGAAACCGCGATGATGCTGCAAATTCAGGTCGGCGACAAGACACTGACAGCGTCCCTGGCGGACACGGCCGCCGCACAGGAGCTTGCCAAGCAGCTGAAAACAGCACCCGTGACCGTCACACTGAACGAATACGGCGGCTTTGAGAAAGTCGGAAAGCTCCCGTGGCCGCTCACGAGAACGGACGAGCAGATTTCCACGGAATCCGGCGATATCATGCTGTATCAGGGCAACCAGATGACGATCTTCTACGAGCCGAATGCGTGGAGCTACACACGGCTCGGACACATCGAAAATGTCACGCAGGAGGAACTGCAAAGCATCCTCGGCGCCGGCGATGTGGAGGTCGTGCTTTCGCTGTCCTGACGCCACAAGCAGGGGACTGTTCCTTGCAAAAAAAGTCTGTTTCCGGGGCAGACCTGCTGTGAGCCGCCCCCCTGTTCCCGATCAAAATAACCGCCCCTGCGCAGGACATACTGTGCAGGGGCGGTTTGTACCGGATCCGGAATGGATCACATATTCGGCTTGTAAATGCGGTTGTCCAGACCGAAGGGCTTTTTCTCGGAGAGTCCGCCGGGTTCCAACGTTTCGTAGTGATCCTCGAACATATACATTTTCGCGTCGATATTGTCCACATGATGCAGGACCAGCGCTTCCGGGATCGCCGGGCACGTCACCGCACCGAATTCCAGTGTGCCGTGGTGCGACAGGATCAGGTGGATGAGCAGCTGCACCTTTTCCTTGTGATAATTCTGGTCGGTGGTGTAGCCCTTGATGAGCGATGCGCCCATGTACAGATGCCCCATCAGGATGCCGCTGGGCGTGAATTCCGCTTCACCGGACTGGGAGGTCTTGTATTCCCAGATCTTGCCGATGTCGTGCAGCGCGGCACCGCACAGCAGAAGCTCGCGGTCGAGATTCGTATAGACCGTGCAGAGCGCATCCGCCGCCTTGACCATGCGGTAGGAATGATACAGCAGGCCGCCGCGCAGATTATGATGCATGGAAACAGCAGCCGAGGAGGTCATGTAGGCTTTCTTGTGGTCATTCAGGATGCGCAGCGCCAGGTCGGCAAGCGGTGTGTGCGTACCGCCGCAGTCGTCCGCCGTGCTTTTCAGGATCTCGCAGATCTCGTCGTACATCACATCGAGGTCGATGGGCGGCAGCTTTGTGAAATCGCCGATCGTCAGGCTGGTATCGGAGGCCGGTGCGATCTCCATGATCTTGTAGCTGCGCGAGCCCTGATATTCGGAAACGGAAACCGTCACATCCGCGACCGTGTCCTTATACACATTGTTGGCAGCAAGTGTCTGCGCCGACGCATCGAACATCATCGCGACCTGTTCGCCGTAGCCGTCCTTGAGGGTGACGCGCAGGAACGGCTTGCCGTTCTTGGAAACATTCTCAGCGATATTGGAAACCAGCACCGGGCGATGGATGGTCTCGCCGATCTGGATCTCACTGAGTTTCACAAATGCATCTTTTTTCATAGCATAGCGTCCTTTCTTCGAGAGTTCTTTTCTAAAGTATAGCAGAAATCAGAAAAAAATGCAAGTGTCCTGCCTTTCATCGGGCAAATATATGCCCAATGCCTGCGCTCTTTATGAATGGCGCAGGATCTCAACAGCAGTCGCAATAGTACAAAATATCGCTGAAATCACAGTTTTTCAGTTTTTCTGAGTTGATGAAGAAATGGCAGATCCCGGCATCTCCCCACATGATCCTTGCGAAATTTTTTCCGTCGATCCTTCCAAAATCGCTGCACAGCTGCAAGAGCTGAAAATCATACCGTTCCTGCTGCTCCTCTGTTTCGCGCGGATCATACTGACAGAAATCAGAAGAACCGCCGATCTTGTGACCATGGGAGGAGTTGTTGTTGTAAAGCGCCTCGGCTAAGACCTCGAACGGCAGGTGGAGCTTGAACTCTAGGTCATAGGGACTTTCGATGCTCTCACCGGAAATCTCGTTGAAATATTTGCAGAAGGTTCGCTGATAGCGTATGGAATCCTTCGGCGTATCCTCGACGGTTGGGAGAAATGCCACACCGAATTCCCCCTTTAGCGGGAAAAATTCTTTTTCGACATCATTGAACGCTGAGACCGGCGGCTCTGTGCTGCTTTCGGAAATGGTATCATAGTAGATCACCCGATCATCATCCCACATTCCCCAGCAGTCATCCGCACAGATCCAGAACTGGATCATGCCCTGCTTCGGGAAGCAGCCGATCCCCTGCACCTCGCTGCAATTGATCTGCATCAAAAACCGGAGCTGCTCGCCATTCCTGTCCACGGGGATCTCCGCGCCAGCCGGAAAATACGGCTTACCGCCGATCTTGCTGTGAAATACAGACGGCACTTCCTCCTGCAACGCAAAATGCACAGCATATTGTGTGTCCAGCTCCGCCAGTGCCTTCTTTGCAGCGTATTGCGCATATTGCAGCGCCTGTTCATTGGTCATACAGTGCCCCCCTCACGCAAATGAAACCCGGTTTCTGCCGTGTTCCTTTGCGTCATACAATGCGCCGTCCATGCGTTCAAATGCGCTGTCGAAGGCATCCTCTCTGCGCAGCATGGTCACGCCGATGCTGCAGGTGATCCTGCCGACACCGGTGAAGTCTGTCTGCTCCACCTCGCTGCGGATCTGCTCGGCAAGGGTTTCGATCCCCTCGCGGTCGGTATCGTAGCAGAGCGCCACAAATTCCTCGCCGCCCCATCGTCCGACGGCGGCTTTGCATCCCTCGAACACTTCACGCAGGATCTCTGTAAAATGCACCAGTGTTGCATCGCCGATCGCGTGGCCGTACTGGTCGTTGACCTGCTTGAAATGGTCAAGATCAAGCATCATCATCGCCACCTGCGAGCCGTCCTTGCGGCACTGTTCGATGGCGTTGCAGATCTCGGTCTCGATGCGTCCGTGATTGAAGACGCTCGTCATCGGATCGCGCGAAGCCAGTTCCTCATAGCGCTTCAGCGCCGCCATCGTATCCACCGTTGTTTCGTGGATGTTCTGCACCATATATACAAAGCGGTAGTCGTCTGCATTGCTGGTTTCCACACGGCTGAAGATGAGCTTCACCCAGATGTATTCGCCTGCCAGATTCTTCATCTGCACATCGAACGACTCCGTCTTGCCCGGCGTGAAATTCTCCCGCAGATACGCCGGATCCGAGCGGCGCAGGAATTCGTCCTGATCGGTGTCCCACATCATATTCACGATCATCATCCGCCAGTCGGTATAGCTGATCTGGGAATTCATCGTTTCGTTCGACACCTCCGTCAGCGACAGACTGCTGGTCGTATTGCGACCGAGGTCGAAATACATCGAGAACAGGTAGATATTCTGGATGGTGCTGACTTTCTTCTGTGTTGCGGCTTCGTCCACGCTCTCGCTTTCGTCGAGCTCATCGAGGACGAACAGATACCGTCCCGTGTCCTTGACCGGATGGATCGTCATCTGCACGATATGCACCACATCCTGAAACAGGATGCGCACACGCTTGCTGTATCTGCCGACGAAGGTCGAGAGATTCGGGATGAAGACCTTATACTGATCCGTGATCTCCTCGCCGGTATCCCCGAAATGAAACCACAGCTTTTGCACGAGATCCTCGTATTTGCCTTCCTCATCGAGATAATCCGCGAATAATCCGCGGCGCACGACAGATCGGTATTCATTCGTTTTCTGATCCGCTACGACCAAAGCACCGACTGTTTCACCCAGAAACCCAAGCGCCTGTTCAAAAGAAACTGCTTCCATGCTAATACTCCTTGTATCCTCCTGAAATGCCGCATCTCCGGCAATTCAGACGTTTCCATACTACACTATCATATCACAAACTGCCGGCTTTTTTGTGAAGGATTCGTGAACGATCCGGAATGTGACAGCAGTTTCGTGAAGTTCGCCAAAAATGTGACCATTTATTGTGCGTTTCGACAATGAACCGCAACCATTTGTTACTGTTTCGTTATTGCAATCATGCCGCCGGAGTGCTATAATGGGGTACGACAACAGGGGAACACGACAGAACAGAAAAGATAGGAACATACAGCTTTTTGTATATCCAAGGAGGTTTAAAATCATGAAAAAGACAATGATCGCAATTGCACTGCTTTCTTCCATCGCTATGCTGACCGCTTGCGGCAAGGCCAACGAAACCGGCAGCACTGCTGCAACGGATGCGGCGGAAACCACTGTCGTGATGTCCGACGAGGAAACGACCGAGGAGGATACCACCGAAACGCAGGAGGAAGAAACCACAGAGGAAGCTTCCGAAACAGAAACCGAAACGGAGACCGAAGCTGGCGACACCGAGGAAATGAACGGCGCGAAGTCCTCTGATTTCGTATCCATTGCAGGCGACTGGTATATTGACGGCGATCCGACGCTCGCATCGATCCACATCGAGCCGGACGGCACATTCAAGACCTACTATCCCGGCGGCATCCTCGAAAGCGCGGGCACGATCCGCTATGAGGACGAGGAGATCGAGGGGACAGTGATCCACTGGTATCATCTCTACAACGACAATGACGGCGAATACGTCATGGGCTTCATCGACGACGGCAGCGAGGTCAAGACCGATCTCTACGTCGGCAACGGCGGCGAGCCGCACTATCAGAAATTCGGCGAGGGCGGCATCGCAGACGGCGGACGTGAACCCGGCGAGGAATTCCTCGGCACATGGGGCTGCGGCCGTGCGACGCTGGAAATTGAGCAGACCGGTGACGGACAGTTCCATGCGCTCATTCACTGGGGCAGCAGCGCTTCTTCCTCTGTGCAGTGGGATTATCCGCTGACCTATCAGGACGGCAAGCTGGTTTGCGACGGCAAGGGTACCAAGACCGGTATTGAATTCCAGTCTGCGGATGCCGATCCGGATGAAACTGTTGAATACACCGACGGCAGCGCGGAATTCATCGTGCAGGGTGCCGGCATCGTCTGGAATGACCTGACCGAACACAGCGGCGATGAAATGGTGTTCATGAACGAAGCGCCGGAAGCATGATTCGCGGCAGGGAAGTACAAAACACAGGAAGTCAAAAAACAGAAATTGCAAAAACAAAGGGATGCCAC
>JAFPXW010000091.1 GCA_017394565.1 Oscillospiraceae bacterium
AAATTCACATCGCCGCGAACGACCGGAACTTCCGGATCCGGATCGCCTGCGCCGTCGAATTTCCACCAGTCTACATTAAATAAGTAGCTCTCGCCGCCGTTGAATACGAAATACACATCATGCTCGCCGGTCGCACCGCTGACAGCACCGGTCACTTCCTCCCACGTCTGCCAGCCGCCGGTCACGGGAACCTTCGCAGTGCCGACGATCGGGCCGTTTTTCTCATCGAGGTGGATCTCGATCACGCCGCCCGAACCGTTCGAGGAAACGCTTGCGGTGAATTTGTCCGCACCTTCGCCGAAATCAACACCGGACACTTTCACATAATCGCCTTTTTCGATAAAGCCGATGGCAAGTCCGCCCACGTCGATCTTCTCGGTCTCGATGCCCTCCGACCAGCTCATCATTTCCGCCTCCTGACGGATGAAGGGGTTGACAGATTCGATCTGCTTCGGGCCTTGCTTGGTCATGTTGATCTCCGGGATCGAGCCGTCGGGATTGTAGGAGAATTCCTCCGCGCAGACACTTCTCTGGAAGCCGTTGCCGCCCGGCAGTGCGCCGTTGTGGTAATAGAAATAGGAATGCCCCTTGAAATCGACAACGCCGCAGTGATTCGTGAAGCTTCCGCCCTGCTTCGGCATGATGACGCCGCGGTAGTTCCACGGGCCTGTGGGCGAGCTGGAAGTCGAGTAGCGGATGTCCTCCGGAACGCCGTTCGCTGCATACAGCATATAGTACAGGTCGCCGCGCTTATAGAACCACGGGCCTTCGGTATAGGTCGTGTGATCGTCCTTCTTGCCGAAGGCATCGGTCGTCATGTCGATCTTGTTGATGTCGCCGGAATAGGAGATCATGTCCTCGTTGAGCTTGACGTAGTAAAGTCTGGGATTGCCGAAATACAGATACGCCTGCCCGTCGTCGTCAATGAAGACCGTGGGATCGATGAAGTCCCAGTTCGGGCCGCAGAGGGGCTTTCCGAGGGCATCCTTGAACGGGCCTTCCGGCCGGTCCGCGACCGCGACACCAATGGCGCGTCCGCCGCCGTGCGGAACGAGGGTGACGTACATATAGTATTTATCTCCGCGCTTGACAGTCTGCGCCGCCCACGCGGTGTCCTCCTCTGCCCATGTGAAATCGTTCCAGGAAAGCACCGTACCGTGGTCGGTGTAATTCTGCATATCCTTCGTAGAATAGCACTTCCAGTCGGGCATATAGTAGTAATCTGCACCGTCCTTGTCGTGGCCGGTGTAGACGTAGATCGTGTCCCCGTCCACCATCGGCGCCGGATCGGATGTATACACATTCTGTGCAAGCGGATTCGCCGCCGAAGCCATCATCGGGAAGCAGCTGAGCGCCCCCGTCACTGACATGGCTGCTGCACAAACCGCAGACAAAACTCGTTTTTTCATATCAACGCCTCCTATCAAGGTCGTATAGTGATTGTGAATCATTTACAATTTTATATTAACAAATTATCAATAATTTAGCAACCTCAAATATGAAGAATCGGTGGACGTTTTGCAGAATAATTATCAAATTGTGAATTTTTTCTTTATGAAACCGTATCCTTTTTTCCACCGGAACCAAAAAACCGCGCCTGCACCCCAAAACGTGCAGACGCGGTCATGCATATTTTTAAAAAATGAAAAGCATTAAAAAGCATCAAAGCTCCGAGCAGAACTCGACTTTCTTGCCTTCCAGGATCATGTTGGTCGTGCGGACAGCGCACATCTTGCCGCACATCGAGCAGGTGTGACGGTCTGCCGGCGGTGTGCTTTCAAAATAGGCGCGTGCCTTTTCCCCGTCCACTGCGATCCCGAACATCTTCTCCCAGTCCACTGCGTGGCGTGCCTCCGCCATTTCGTTGTCCTTGTCGCGCGCGTGCGGAACGCCCTTGGCGATGTCTGCCGCGTGTGCCGCGATCTTGCTTGCCATGATGCCTTCCTTCACATCATCCACGTCCGGCAGGCGCAGATGCTCCGCCGGCGTCACATAGCACAGGAAATCCGCACCGCTTGCCGCCGCAATCGCACCGCCGATGGCAGAGGTGATGTGGTCATAGCCGGGGAAAATGTCCGTGACCAGCGGCCCCAGGACATAGAACGGCGCATTGTGGCACAGACGCTTCTGGAAGGTCATATTGGCCGCAATTTCGTTCATTGCCATGTGGCCGGGGCCCTCAACCATGACCTGCACGTTCTTCTCCCATGCGCGGAGGGTGAGGTTGCCGAGTTCGATCAGTTCGGAGATCTGTCCGGCATCCGTTGCGTCGTCGATACATCCCGGACGCAGGGCATCGCCCAGGCTGATGGTGCAGTCGAATTCGTGCAGAATGTCCAGCACCTCGTCATAATGCTCATAGAACGGGTTCTCGTTGCCCGTCATCATCATCCATGCGAACAGGAGCGAGCCGCCGCGCGATACGATGTTCATTTTTCTGCCCTCGCGCATGAACGCTTCCACGGCACGGCGGTTGATGCCGGCATGGATCGTCATAAAGTCCACGCCCTCCTCCGCGTGTGCGCGGACAACACGCAGGAAATCCTCTGCGGTGATGTCCAGCAGGTCCTTTTCGAGGTAGCCGATCGCGTCATACATCGGGACGGTGCCGATCATGGCGGGGGAGTGTTCGGTCAGCCAGCGGCGGAAGGTGTTGGTCTTGCCGTAATTGCTCAGATCCATGATGGCCTCTGCGCCGAATTTGTGCGCAAGTCCGACCTTCTGCATCTCGGTGTCATAGTTCTGGGCGTCGCCGGAAATGCCGAGGTTGACATTGATCTTCGTGCGCATTTTGGTGCCGATGCCTTCCGGCGAAATCGCCTTGTGCAGCACATTGCAGGGGAT
>JAFPXW010000092.1 GCA_017394565.1 Oscillospiraceae bacterium
AGACCGTGTTCGGTTTCCCACGCATCCGGCATACCGTCGCGGTCAGTATCGGCTGCGGCTGTACCGCTTTTGAACGTGCTGCTGTTCGGGTAGCCGCCGACATCGGACTGCGAGTCGATGATGCCCTTCAAGCCGTCTTTCGAGCCGGTATAGGTGTAAGTGCCGCCCGTGACTTCCTTATGATAACGGGAGTCGATGTAGTCGAGTGCTGGCTTGTTCGCGCCTGCACCGGACGTGTTGTCGATGACTTTTTTGTACGCATTTTCTGCGGAATCGAGCGTGATGTAATTGTCGAACCACGGGCTGTTGCTGCGGATGGTGGAAGCGCTCGCATTGTCGCCCTTATTGCCGCAGACCGCCTTGCCGGAACTCCATTCGTCGGTATTCGCTGCGATCAGCGTCGAGCCGTTTTGCGCGACCTTCATATTGCCGGACGCATACAGCATCTGCATATCGGAGGTATTCAGCTCATTGCCGTCCACGGAAACAAGATGCAGCGACGTATTGGAAACCGCACCTGCCTTGTAGTAATTGTTCACGAACTGCACACGCCGTGCGCCGCCGTCAGTCGTCCGGTCCTTCCAGTTGTAGACGACGTTATTGGAAATGTCGAGCTGTCCGCCGTAGGTCACGCCGTCCTGTTCCATCGCGCCGGCAAGCGACCAGTTTCTGCCTGTGTTATTGATGAGCAGATTGTGATGGAACGAACCCGTGAAGCCGCCGATGGAAGCCGCAAATGCGTGGCGCTCCACATTGCTGCGGTCGTTGGCATCGTAGTGGACGGAATTGTTCAGCGACTCGCCGATGATGTTCCACTGGAATGTGAGATTTGCCGCACTTCTCGACGAAAATCCCTCGTCCGTTGCCCACGAGATCGAGCAGTGATCTACGATGGAGTGATTGCAGGACGACATACCCATGCCGCCGTGGGACGAACCGTTCATATCGCCGACACGCACACGGATGTCGCGGATGACCACATCCTGCGAACCCATTGCGCCGAAGTCGTAATTGATAAGCGTAATGCCGTCGCCGGGCGCTGTCTGTCCGGCAACGTACACGTCGCCGCCGTCCTCCGGAATGCACAGCGTGTCCGTCAGCGGAATGACACCGCCGACATCAAAGACGATGGTTCGCGCCCCCTTGAGGGTACACAGACCGTAACGCAGGGAGCCTTCCTTGCCGTCATCGCTGAGGTTGGTGACATGGTAAACCGTGCCGCCTCTGCCGCCGCGTGCGAAACGACCATAGCCTTCCGCCGTCGGGAATGCCACACGCGCAATCTGGAAGCTGTAGACTGCACCGGTCACGATGCTGCCGTCCTTGTTCACCTCATCCACGCGCCAGTAATAGGTCGGGATGGAGGAGTAGGTGCCGTCGAGTGCAAATTCAGGTGATGTAACGTTCCCTTTGAATTCCGGTGAGCCTGTCGTTGCCTTCGATACCGCAGAAAAATCCGTACCGATGTAAACGTTGTGGCTCGCCGCATCAGCGCCGGCTGTCCAGCTCAGACCATCCTCGCGGAGAAGATGTTTCTGCTGGTCTGCCGGACTGATCCGGCTGATAGAATGAAAGGGATCGGAGCCGTCGATCTCAAATGCATTGAGCCACGGCGTATTCAATGTGCCGTTGCCCTCTGCGGTGACCTCAATGGTCGCACTGGTACCTGTAAACGTACCGTAAGCCATGCCTGCATCATCGCTGTTTTTCGCGCCGACCGGACACTTGACACCGGTCGCGACGGTCGTGCCGTTGATCTTCACGGTCACGGTACTGTTGGTGACATTCCGGTCTGCGCAGGCGTGCCATGTCTGGATGGAATGCGTACCGCTGGGAAGTCCGGATAGTTCCAGCTTCAGCGTCGGCGTACCGGTCACGTCCTTGACCTTCGCACCGTCCATCGTCAGTGTCGGTGTATTTTCAACGTCCTGCAGCTGCAAGGTCTTGTTGTTGACAATGTCAACAGAACCGCCCGTCGCAGACAGCTTGCAGGTCACACCGTTCACGGTGTAGGTATACGTTCCGTCCACGATCCAGTTGTTGGCGCTCTTGGTGTAGGATGCCTTTCTGCCGTCGTTTTTGTTGATGTCCACGCGGATGCGGCTGCCTGTTTCTGCGGCAGTTGCGAGGATCGCTTCACTCGCCGGAACTGCACCAAGCATGGTCAGCCCCATCGCCGCCGAGGTCAGAAAGGACAGGCATCTGCGGAGTACTTCTGGTCTTTTCATCATAGTCCCCCTTATATATCAGTTGGGATTTCTATTTTTCTTTGCAGACATGATACTTTCGCTCTCTTTATTAACAAACCATGTCCTAATTCAAATTGTAGCATATTTTTGACGGAATTACAATTGCAAATAGCATACTTTTTATGGTAAATCATAACCTTTCACTTGAAATTTGTATAAATTCACGAAAAATATATCAGATGCCACTTTACAAATGACCGGAAATGTGGTATACTAAGGGTAGTTTCAATGAAACAAAGGAGGTATTTTCACATGAATCCGATCTTAGAATCCATGAAAACCCGCAGAAGCTGCCGCGCTTACAAGCCGGACATGATCCCACAGGAGGTCATCGACCAGATCTGCGAAGCCGGCACCTATGCCGCGACCGGCATGAACCGGCAGTCCCCTCTCATCATCGCCGTCAAGGACAAGGCACTGCGTGACAGGCTGGCTGTCATGAATGCGAAGTTCATGGGCAAGGACGAGAGCTTTGATCCGTTTTACGGCGCACCGGTCGTGCTGATCGTGCTGGCGGATACGGCTGCACCGACTTACATTTATGACGGTTCGCTGGTGATGGGCAACCTGATGCTGGCGGCACACGCACTGGGCATCGGAAGCTGCTGGATCCATCGTGCGAAGGAGGAATTTGAAACCGAGGAATGCCGCGCTATCCTGCGTGAGCTTGGCATTGAGGGCGAATATGCCGGCATCGGCCACTGCATTCTCGGCTACGAGGAAAAGCCTGCTGCACCGGCTGCTCCGCGCAAGGAAGGCTATGTCCGCCAGATCGGGTGATGTATGTTCTGCTTTTTTTGACTTATACTAATGCTAATAATGACTGCGGAAGTGCGACGCTTCCGCGGTTATGATACAAGGAGGTTTTCCACATGAACGACAACAAATACAAAGGCTCAAAGACCGAAGCGAATCTGCTTGCCGCATTTGCAGGCGAATCGCAGGCACGCAACAAGTACACCTATTTCGCATCCAAGGCCAAAAAGGAAGGCTTCGAGCAGATCGCTGCCATCTTCCAGCACACCGCCGACAACGAGAAGGAACACGCCAAGATGTGGTTCAAGGAGCTTTGCGGCATCGGTACGACTGCTGAGAATCTTGCGGCTGCCGCTGACGGTGAGAATTACGAGTGGACAGATATGTACGAGGGCTTTGCCAAAACTGCCGAGGAGGAAGGCTTTCCGGAACTTGCTGCGAAATTCCGTGCGGTCGGCGCAATCGAGAAGATGCACGAGGAACGATACCGCGCCCTGCTGCACAATATCGAGATGCAGGAAGTATTCCAGAAAAGCGAAGTCAAGGTCTGGGAATGCCGCAACTGCGGTCATATCGTGGTCGGTACACAGGCACCGGAGGTCTGTCCGGTCTGTGCGCATCCGCAGTCTTATTTCGAGATCCATGCGGAGAATTATTGATGTTGATTGCATCATGATGCAGCAAGAGGCCCTTCCATCACGGAAAGGCCTCTTGTTTTTTATTGAAACATCGGCGGAAACAGGCTTCCGTCCACACGTTCATCCTGTGCGGAGGCTTTGTGGACCTTCACAAAGGCGATGATCACGATCGCGATGTAGAACACGAAGAAGATCAGCGTCCAGATCCAACCGCTGACGGACAGCGTGAAATCATAAAATCCATGCAGCAGCACCGGCACGAGATAGGACAGGCACAACTCCACCTTCGCTGTGCCGTAATTGCCGCGTGCCTCCGCGCGTTTCGCAAGTCCGTAGTGCAATCCCATGAAAACGCCGAACACCGCGTGTCCCGGAACTGCCGTCAAAGCACGCATGATCGCCGTGGACAAGCCGCCGGATGTGAACACATACAGCACGTTTTCCAGTCCTGCAAATCCCAGCGATGCTGCCACTGCATAAACGACCGCATCGTAGGTGTAATTGAATTCCGGTGAACGCCACGTCCGGAGCTTCATGACGACAAATTTGCCGAGTTCCTCCGAACCTGCAACAAATACGAAATAGAACAGGAACGTATACAGGATGCTTGTTTGCGGCAGGAAAATCTTCAGCAGAACTTCGCCGAGGGATTCCAGGATTATTGCCGTGATCGTTGTCGCCGCGCCGAGTGCCACAAGGCTCCAGATCAGGCCCATCGGTTCGCTTTCGATCTTGTCTTTTCTGCGGATATACCACATCAGTGCTACCGCCGGTAACAGTGCGGCTGCCAGTAAAAATCTCATTTTATTGCCCCCCATATTCTTTGGAATATTATCATTATAGCATACTCTGGCTGGATTTGCAAGCAATTTCCCGAAAAAAGAACAAAACCGGACTTGCGTCCGGTCTGTTCCTGCAAAAGTATAGAGAGAATGAAAATCGCGTTACTTGATCGGCAGAGTATCGATCAGCTCAACGATATACTTCAGGATGTTGAGGGAATCGTTGGACTCTACCTTGCCGTTGTTGTCAACATCGGCATTTGCCTTGGCCTCATCGCTCAGAGAAGTGCTGCCGAGCAGGAACTTGTTCAGTGCGATGACATCCATGATGTTGATCTCGCCGTCGCCGTTCACATCGCCGTACTTGGTCGCTGCAACAGGATTCGAGGAAGGCTGCTCCTCAGAAGTCGGCTGCTCGGTCGGTACGGTCGTAGTAACTGTTGTGGTTGTCACTGTTGTAGTCTCGGATGCAGGAGCCTGCGTGTTTTCGCCGGAATTTGCTGCATAGGACATATAGAACAGGTTTGCGGAATCTGCCTTCGCTACAGTGTTTGCACCTGCCGGAACGTCAACCGTGATGATGCCGTCGCCATTTGCAGTGTACTTGGTGCCGTTGACCTTGATGGTCGCTGCCGGCTCTACAAATACGAGCGTCAGGCTGCCTGCGGACGGTGCGGTGAAGGAAATGGAGGTTGCAGTTTCCATCTTCAGGCACTGTGTCAGTGTCAGACCTGCGTAGGTCACGCTGCCCTTTGCGGTGGACAGATTACCGGA
>JAFPXW010000093.1 GCA_017394565.1 Oscillospiraceae bacterium
CACTTTTGTGGTGATGGCGCACCGGGGAGCGCCCCACCCCCAGAGGGGAGGGGCTATGTTGTGGAGAGCTTCGCTCCCTGCACCCCGATCCGGGCTGCTGTCCGGATCTTCACAAAGCGCTTTTTGACAGCCTGGAAGCTAAAAAGCTTTAAAGAAAAGTAAGTTATGAAAGGATGAAGGATCACCCATGAGCGATGAACTGAACAAGAACACCGAATCCACGGAAGCTCCGGCAGAGGACACAACAGAGCAGGAGGCTTACGAGGGGATTCTCGGTGATTACAGCGAGGAGGCTGCCGATGCCGAAGCTGCGGCAGAGGGAGCAGCTGCCCCTAAGGAAAAGAAGCCTGCCGGCAAGAAGCTGCTGACCATCGCAGGAATCTGCGCCGCAGTGGTCGCTGTCGGCGGACTCGGCACGTTCGGCGTACTCAAA
The DNA here is from genome assembly GCA_017394565.1 of Oscillospiraceae bacterium. Taxonomy (GTDB): domain Bacteria; phylum Bacillota; class Clostridia; order Oscillospirales; family Ruminococcaceae; genus UBA3855. The sequence continues at coordinate 434 of JAFPXW010000093.1, forward strand.
TACCGCGAGGTCATGCCGAAAACGGCGGCGTCCTCCGGCAATGCCAAGGTCACTGACCGTATGGCGGCCTGCTATGTGCAGGATGTTGTCAATATGTACAAGTCCTACTACGGCGAGGAAGCCCTGATGTCCTACTACGGTCTGGATCTGACCAAGCCGCTGAGTGAGCAGGAGTACCCCGGTACGGAGGGAACGACCTGGCTCCAGAGCATCCTGACCGGTGTCAAAAACAATGTCACCCAGTATCTCGTGCTGAAGCAAGCAGGCCAGGCGGCAGGTTATCAGCTCACCGAGGATGACGTGAAGGAGATCGAGGAGAAGCTGGCGGAGGCGGATATTTCCACCTACGGCAACAAGGTCACTCTGGCGGATCTGCGTCAGGCATTTGAATTGCAGGCGTACAGTGCCGGCTTCTACAACGAGACCTATGACAGCTTTACCTTCACGGACGATGAGATCCAGTCCTACCTCGATACCAACGGCAGCAGTTATATCACCTGCGGTCTGATGGGCTTCTCCATCAGCTATGATCTGGAGGATGACACGGCTGCCACGGAGGAAGCTTCCACTGAGGAAGAAACCACAACGGAGGAAGAAGCGCCGAAGATGGATCAGAAAACTGCCGAGAAGCTTGCCAAGGCGCTGGAAAAGGCGACGAAGCCGGATCAGTTCGAGAGCCAGGTCTCGGACATCCTGACCGAGTATGAGGGCTATTCTGATGAGGATCTGGAATCCCTGCTGCCGACGATCACGAATGAGAATTTCGGCTATATGACCGGCAATGAGTTGGCGGACTGGGCATTCGGCGGCGAGGCAAAGGTCGGCGATACGCTCCTGATCGAGGGCGACGGCGTTTACTATGTCTACCTCATGACACGCGAGCCGGAGCGTGATGATTCTCCGACGATCAGCGTGCGCCACATCCTGTTCAGCATCGACGATCACCTGAGTGTGGATGCAGATGCGGCGACCGATGAGGAAAGAGCCGCTGCACTGGAGGAATGCCACCAGCTTGCGGACGCTTGTCTGGAGGAATGGAAGAACGGCGATGCAACGGAGGACAGCTTTGCGGCACTTGCAACGGAGCGCACCGAGGATCCGGGTTCCCAGAACAGCGGCGGTCTGTATGTCGATGTGACGCAGGGACAGATGGTACAGCCGTTCAATGACTGGTGTTTCGATGAAAGCCGCCAGGTCGGCGATACCGGCATCGTGGAAACGACTTACGGTGTTCATGTGATGTTCTTCTCCGGCAAGGGTGATCCGGCCTGGAAGGTCGAGGCGGTCAATGGTCTGCGCGGTGAGCGATTCCAGACGTGGTACGCAGAACAGGAACAGCTCTATCCTGTGACCATCAACGACGAGATCTTCGACACCATCGAGGGCTGATCCGTGAACAAAAAAGAACGCACCCTGGAAGCCGTCCGGATCCTGAAGGAACGCTATCCCGACGCGATCTGCTCGCTGGTCTATGAAAAGCCCTACGAGCTGATGATCGCGACAAGGCTTTCGGCGCAATGCACGGACGCGAGGGTGAATATCGTCACGAAGGATCTGTTTGTGAAGTACCCGACGCTCGAAAGCTTTGCAGAAGCGGATCTTTCCGAACTGGAGGAAATGATCCGCCCCTGCGGCTTCTTCAAGACGAAGGCGAAAAGCATCAAGGAAGCGGCGCAGCGGCTGCTGTATGTCTACGGCGGCGTGATCCCGGACACGATGGAGGAGCTGCTCACGCTGCCCGGCATCGGCAGAAAGACCGCGAATCTCCTGCTTGGCGATGTGTACGGAAAACCGGCAGTCGTCGCAGATACGCATTTTATCCGCATCACCGGACGGCTCGGCCTGACCAAAAACACCGAGCCTGCCAAGGTCGAAGCGGATCTGCGGAAACTGCTCCCACCGGAGGAATCCTCGGATTTCTGCCACAGAGTGGTGCTGTTCGGGCGTGACATCTGTTCGGCAAGAAAGCCAAAATGTGCAGAATGTCCGATGCGTGAGTTCTGCCCGTCACGGATGTGCTGAAACTCTTTCTGAAAGATAGAATTTTATCACCAACTTTCGGGAGAACTTGTATAGTTTTACTTGATTCCGACGTGACTATTGACAAAACGGACAAAATCAGATAAAATAATAGTTAGGTATCTTTTATACATGATAGAGGATTGTAGAAAGATCGCAAATTTATAATAAGGCGGTATAATGAAATGGGTATTTTAACTTCCATTTTCGGATCCTACAGTGCCAAGGAGCTTGCGCGGATCGAACCGATCAAGAACAAGGTCCTCGCACTGGAGGAGGAATATAAGAAGCTGACCGACGCCGAGCTGAAGGAGAAGACCTTTGAGTTCCGTGAGCGTCTGGAGGACGGCACCGACACCCTCGACTCCCTGCTGCCGGAGGCACTTGCGACCGTTCGCGAAGCCGGCGACCGCGTGCTGGGCAAGCGTGCATTTGAAGTACAGATCATCGGTGCGATCGTTCTGCATCAGGGCAGAATCGCCGAGATGAAGACCGGTGAAGGTAAGACGCTCGTTGCGTGCCTGGCCGCTTACGCCAATGCACTCTCCGGCAAGGGCGTTCACGTTGTCACCGTAAATGACTACCTCGCAAAGACACAGTCGGAGGAAATGGGCAAGGTGCATCGCTTCCTCGGTCTGACAGTCGGCTGCATCCTGCATGGTCTGACCAATGCGCAGCGCCGTGCAGCATATGCGTGCGATGTGACCTATGGCACGAACAATGAGTTTGGTTTCGACTATCTGCGTGACAACATGGTCATTTATAAGAAGGACATGGTACAGCGCGATCCGAATTTCGCCATCGTCGATGAGGTGGACTCCATCCTGATCGATGAGGCACGTACTCCGCTGATCATTTCCGGTCAGGGCGACAAGTCCACTGACCTCTACAAGCAGGCGGACGTATTCGCAAAGACGCTCAAGCCCTACACGGTTGTCGAGATCGACGACAAGGTAGAGCAGGAGGAACTCTCTGAGGACGCGGATTACATCATCGACGAGAAGGCAAAGACTGCGACCATCACCCGTCAGGGCGTGGAGAAGGCAGAGAAGTACTTCCATGTAGAAAACCTCATGGCACAGGAGAACATGACGCTCCTGCACCATATCAACCAGGCACTCCGTGCAGTCGGCATCATGAAGGCGGACATCGACTATATCGTTGAGGACGGCGAGGTCATTATCATCGACGAGTTCACCGGTAGAAAAATGCTCGGCCGCCGTTTCAATGACGGTCTGCACCAGGCGATCGAGGCGAAGGAGGGCGTGGAGGTCCAGAAGGAATCCAAGACGCTTGCGACCATCACCTTCCAGAACTACTTCCGTCTGTACCAGAAGCTGTCCGGTATGACCGGTACGGCGATGACCGAGGAAGACGAGTTCAAGGAGATCTACAAGCTCGACGTGATTGCCATCCCGACCAACCGTCCGGTGCAGCGTATCGACCACCCGGATCAGGTTTACCGCAGCGAAAAGGGCAAGTACGAGTGCATTATCGAGCAGATCATCGCGTGCCACGAAAAAGGACAGCCTGTCCTCGTTGGTACGGTTTCCATCGAGAAGTCCGAGCTGCTCTCGAAGCTCCTCAAGAAGCGCGGCATCAAGCATGAGGTCCTGAATGCGAAGTACCACGCAAAGGAAGCAGAGATCGTGGCACAGGCAGGTAAGCTGGGTGCTGTCACCATCGCGACCAACATGGCCGGCCGTGGTACGGATATCATCCTCGGCGGTAACGCGGAATTTTCTGCGCGTGCAGGTCTGCGCAAGCTTGAAAAGTACGATGACGCTGTCATCAACGAAGCGATCGGCTTTGCGGATACCGACGATGCGACCATCCTGGAAGCACGTGCGGAATACAGAAAGCTGTATGATAAGTTCGATGCGCAGGTCAAGGAAGCTGCCGTTGCTGTCCGTGAGGCAGGCGGTCTGTTCATCATCGGTACCGAGCGCCACGAATCCCGTCGTATCGATAACCAGCTGCGCGGTCGTTCCGGCCGTCAGGGCGATCCCGGTGAGAGCCGCTTCTTCCTGTCCGTAGAGGACGATCTGATGCGTATTTTCGCAGGCGACAGAATGGAGAACGTCATGCGTTCCCTCAATGTTGAGGAAACCCAGCCCATCGAGTCCAAGTGGCTCTCCAAGATCATTGCTTCCTCCCAGAAGAAGGTCGAGGGCAGAAACTTCTCCATCCGTAAGAATACCCTGAACTACGACGATGTTATGAACGCACAGCGTGAGATCATCTACAAGCAGCGCCGCCAGGTGCTCGACGGTGAGGATCTGCATGATTCCATCCTCTCGATGATGGACGAACTGGTGAAGAACATCGCAGCGCAGTATCTCGCAGAGGAGGACGTTCAGGACAGCTGGAACCTTGTTGGCCTGCGCGATTACTTCTTCGGCTGGCTGCTGGAGGATGGCGATCTCGTCTTTACGGATGAGCAGCTTGCAGAGCAGACACGCACCTCCATCACCGAGTTCATCACGAACAAGATGAAGGACAAGTACGCAGCGAAGGAAGCGGCTTATGGCGAGAAGATCATCCGCGAGCTGGAGCGCGTTGTCATGCTCAAGGTCGTTGACACCAAGTGGATGGCACACATCGACGATATGCAGGAGCTCAAGCGCGGTATTTCCCTGCGTTCCTACGGCCAGAAGAATCCGGTCGTTGAGTATCGTTATGAAGGCTTTGATATGTTCGACGCCATGGTCGAGAGCATCCGCGAGGATACCGTCCGTATGCTGCTGACCATCCAGATCCAGGGCGCACAGGCTCCCCAGCGTGAGCAGGTCGCAAAGCCCGATGCCCCGAATGCAGGCAGCGCAGAGGCCAAGGCTGCTGCAAAGGTAGGACCGAATGATCCCTGCCCCTGCGGAAGCGGCAAGAAGTACAAGAAGTGCTGCGGTCTGAACGAAAATAAGTAAGTACCATACAGCCCTCTCCGGCGCGGAGGGGGCTGTACCGATAGAAAGGTGATCCCGATGGATTACATGAATTTTGCGGCGTATTACGACACGCTCACCAAAAATGTCGAGTATGAGAAACGCGCGGAAAGGCTGCATTTTCTCATCCGGCAGTACATCCGCACGGAAACGGACGGCACGCTCCTGACGGATCTTGCGTGCGGCAGCGGCAGCCTGAGCGAAGCACTCGCAAGGCTTGGGTACGACGTCATCGGCGTGGATAATTCGCCCGCGATGCTCTCCGCTGCGATGGACAAGAAGATGCGCAGCGGCTTGCCGATCCAGTACCTTTGTCAGGATATGCGGGAGCTGGATATGTTCGGCACGATCGACGTGACGGTCTGTACGCTCGACAGCCTGAACCATCTGCCGGGGATTGCGGATGTGCAGCAGGTGTTCGATAAGGTCTCGCTGTTCGCACAGCCGGGGGGATTGTTCCTCTTTGACATGAACACGCTCTACAAGCACCGCGAAATTCTTGCAGACAAGGTCTTTCTGTATGATCTGGACGACGTATTCTGCGCGTGGGAGAACCGGCTTTTAGAGGACGGCGCGACGGTCGAGGAACAACTCACGTTCTTTGAGCGCGAGGGAGAAAGCTACTTCCGGACGGATGAATTCATCACCGAGACAGCCTATCCCACGGAGGTCATCCGAGATGCCGTCCGAAGGTCCGGGCTGGAGCTTGTCGCAGAATTTGACGCGGACAAGGGGCTGGATACGCCCGAGGAGCTGTCCCCGGTCACGGAGACGACGCAGAGGATTCTGTTCGCAGCTCGAAAGCCGCTAATATAA
>JAFPXW010000010.1 GCA_017394565.1 Oscillospiraceae bacterium
GAATTGGACAAATTCAGGCTTCGCAGCGTCGGGCGCATCGGGATACGGACGGCAGTTTCCGGATGCTTCACGAGCAGTTCCTCCGGAAGTCCTGCGTCCTCTCGCCCGAACATGAGGTAAATATCCCCATCTTTCGGGTAATTCACATCACTGTGAGCCGCCCTTGCCTTCGTCGTGAAGAAATAGATCTGATCCTGCGCATGAGCCTCCATAAATGCGGAAATGCTAGAATATTCGACGATTTCCAGCTTATCCCAGTAGTCCAGTCCAGCGCGTTTGAGATTCTTGTCGGTGATCTCGAACCCATACGGCCTGATGAGGTGCAGCACCGCACCCGTGACCGCGCAGGTACGCGAAATATTCCCTGTATTCTGCGGGATCTGAGGTTCTGCGAGGACGATGTGAAGCTTTGGCATAGAGATTTCCTTTCCGGCGGATACCTGAGTGATTTCTGGGGCATACTATGTTTGCAGTTTACTGCAAAGGAGGTTAGATTATGAGTCTGAACGCGATGATCAAGGGCATTTCTGTCGGCGCATCTGTCGGAACTGCGTGCTTTATGCTGCTCAATTCCAAGGACAAGAAGAAGCGCTCCCTCAAGCGCAAGGCTGGCAAGATGCTCAAGGCTGCCGGCGATGCACTCAACGACATGACCGACGTGCTGAAATAAACACCAAATGCGGGGCAAAATCGCCCCGCTTCGGTTTACATATTCATGAATGTTGCGTGTTTTTTCGGTAGCCCAGATAGCTTTCTAGAATGATGACTGCCGCAACTGCATCAACGACCGCCTTGCGCTTTTTGCCGCGCGTGTTGGTCGTGTTGAGGTAATTATGGGCGAGGACGGTCGTCGAACGCTCGTCCCACATCACGCATTCCAGTTCTGTCAGCTCATGCAGCCGGTCGGCAAATGCCTTGCATTTCTCGGCTCTTTCGCCAACGGTATTGTTCATATTTTTCGGATATCCGACCACGATCAGTTCCGCTTTCTGCTCCTTCGCGGCGGCGGCAACTGCCTGCGCACAGCGTTCAAAGTGCTTCTCCTGCACCACGGTCAGCGGCGATGCGAGGAATTCCGCCTTGTCGCAGATCGCAAGCCCTGTTCGGGAATCTCCGAAATCTACAGCCATTATTTTCATGCGTCGATCACCACGGCTGTACTGTGCCGACAATGTCGCGCACAGAAGAAATGCCCTGTTCATCGAGGAAATCATTCATACCCTCGATGATCTTGATGGGCGCGAAAGGATCAGTAAAGCAAGCCATGCCGACCTGTACCGCAGACGCGCCGGCTTCCATCAGCTCGATGGCATCCTCGCCGGTCGTCACGCCGCCCATGCCGATGATCGGAATGTTGACCGCGTTTGCGACCTGCCATACCATGCGGACTGCGACCGGAAAAATTGCCGGGCCGGACAGACCGCCTACATTATTATGCAGGATCGGGCGGCGCTTGCGGATGTCGATGCGCATTCCGAGGAGCGTATTGATGAGCGAAACAGCATCTGCGCCGGCAGCTTCGACCGCCTTTGCGATGTCCGTGATGCTCGTCACATTCGGAGAAAGCTTGACAACGAGGGGCTTTGTTGTCGCTTTGCGGACAGCGGAGGTGACCTGCGCCGCCATGTCGCAGGAGGTACCGAAAGCCGCACCGCCCTGCTTGACGTTTGGGCAGGAGATGTTCAGCTCGATCATGTGAACGTCGGTCTGCTCCAGTTTTGCCGCAACCTCCGCACATTCCTCCGCAGTGGCACCCGCGATGTTGGCAAGGATCACAGTGTCCTTTGTCAGCAGATTCGGAAGTTCCTTTTCAATGAAGGCGTCAATGCCGGGGTTCTGCAGGCCGACGGAATTCAGCATACCTGCCGGCGTTTCGGCGATTCTCGGTGCAATATTGCCGGTACGCTTTGCACCGGTCGTTCCCTTCGTCGCGATGCCGCCGAGTTTAGAAAGCGGATAGAATTCCTCATATTCCCTGCCGTATCCGAATACACCGGATGCCGGAATGATGGGGTTTTTGAACTCCACGCCGCAGATATTCACAGACAGATCAGCCATTACCACTGCACCTCCTCAGCCTTGAAAACCGGACCGTTCTTGCAGACGTGCAGGAACTGCTCCTCGCCGTTTTCGTTCTTCGTTTTGCAGGCGCATCCCAGACAGGCACCCACACCGCAGGCCATGCGCTCCTCCAGCGAAATTTCACAATAGGTACCGGTTCGCAGGCAAACGTCCGCCACCGCCATCAGCATCGGCGTCGGGCCGCAGGCGTAGACTGCGTCAACACCCTCACTCAGCAGCTGCTCCAGCGGAGTCGTGACAAATCCCTTGACAGCGCCGGCACTGCCGTCCTCAGTACAGCAGATGGTCTGTGCGCCAAGGGCTTCCAGATCCTCCTGCAGGATCACCTGCGGGAAGCTGCGGAAACCGGAAATCGCCGTTGCCCTGCTGCCGTAGTACCTTGCAAGCGGAAGCATCGGAGGTACGCCGATTCCGCCGCCGACCAGAACAACGTGCTGTGCCTCCGGCATCAGCGTGAAGCCATGCCCCAGCGGTGCGATCATGTCCATATAGTCGCCTTGGTTCAGCCCAGCCAGCGCGTCCGTTCCCTTGCCGCGGATGGCAAAGACCAGACGCAGCGTGCCGGCTTCCGGATCAATGCCGGCAATGGAGATCGGTCTTCTCAGACCGTATCCCTTCGGCAGTATGTGTACAAACTGGCCTGCCTGTGCGATTTTTGCAACCTCCGGACACAGCAGTGTAAAGCTGAACGTATCCTGTGCAATGGCACTTTTTTCAACGATAGGGTAGGAGCCCTGTGTGTATTTCATAGCTTAGTCCTCACTTTCCGAGCGTTCCGTGGAGAATTCCGGATCTATATCGCTGAGCGTGATGATCGTCGGCACACATTCCTTGGTGTAACAAGGGTACCATCTGCCGTCGATGCACAGCAGATAAACGATCTGTCCCTCCACCTGTTCGCCGCTTTCCTGGCCGACAAAATAGAACATCTCCCGGATCACACCGCGTGTAATGTCGAGATGCAGAGAATTCGCAAAGGAATTCACGACGGTGTCCTGCATGGTACGGCGCTTTCCAGGCTCGATCTTCCAGACCTCCCCTGCTGCACCGAATGCAGACTGCTGACTCTGGCAGGTGTTGAAATTTGCTGCAACAATATTCCGGAACACTTCAAAGTCAGTACGGGAAAGATAATTCTGGTAGTCAGTATCCTGCTTCAGGCCGAAATTGTTTTTCAGAAATTTTGACGGCACCTTGCCGGAAGCCTCGATCTCCGCCTCGGAGAACAATGCGCAGAACGCATCCACATCGCGTGCTTCGTAGGCGTCCAGATAAGCCTGATATGCCGTATCAGCATCAGAAAAGCCTGGCTCCGGCGCTTCGGTCGGCACAGTAAATGCCTGTGTTTCGGCAACCGTGGTAGTCGGTTCTGTCGATTCGGTCGGTACGGAAAAATCGGCCTTCGGGTGGCGTGAGCATCCGCACAGCAGCACACCGAGGGCGAGCAGTCCGGCGATCATTTTCGGGTTTTTCAAGTTGTAATCCTCCTGCTTTTCATCATGACATCCGCTGCACAGAGGTAGGAATTGTGCAGCAGAATTATCCGCGGAGCATCGTTTCCGGCATCCGAACCTGCCCGTCAAAGACAAATTCCTCCGGATGTGCTGCCGCATATTGCACGATCGCGCCGTCGATATCCTCGTCGCAATCATAGTAGGCGCTGTCATTCGCGTCAAAACCAAGTTCCTCATGCGCATCCAGATGCGCATTCCGTGCAGAACGTTCAAACGGAACGTCGCTTCCCCACTGCGCCAGCACGTCCTCCAGAATGAGCGCCAGACGATTCAGGCCGAACAGCCGGAATCCATTCAATGCATCCTCCCAGACGATGCCGGTCGAATTGGAAAAGAACTGGTAAAAACCGCCGTTATTGACCTCCGCATCCAGCCACAGCACGGCAAGTGCCGCACGCTGTGCCGGTGTGAAGGGTTCCAGGTCCGCGTCATAACGCGCTTTTCCGTCGTAAATGCTCACGCTCCACCACAGCGGACTCACAAGCTCCATCGCGTCGTAATAGCCGGCAGTGATGTCCTTCCTGGTGAGCGTGATATGCTGATCCTTATAATTCATGGGATCCCTCAGATCTTGGTGATATCCACCAGCTCCACGTCATCCATGGATCTGCCGGAGAGCAGAACATTGGCCAGTGCGTTCGCGGTGTCGACCGCAGTGAGCGAGCAGATGGAACGTTCGATGGACTTACGGCGCATCTTTACAGAATCACGCGCCGGCATTCTGCCCTTGGCGGAGGTCGAGATCATGTAGTGGATCTTGCCGCTTTCGAGCAGGTCGATGGTATTCGGGCTGCCTTCGGAGATCTTGCGGACGGTATTGGTCGCGATCATGTTGCGGTTGAGGTAGCTTGCGGTACCGCTGGTCGCGTACAGGTCAAATCCCATACGGGAGAATTTATCCGCAATATCGACAATTTCTCGCTTTTCGGAGTCTCGTACCGAAATCAGGACACCGCCCTCTCGTTTCAGGTCATAACCAGCCGCAACAAGTCCCTTCAGGAGGGCATCCTCGAAGCTGTGACCGATGCCCAGGCATTCGCCGGTAGACTTCATCTCCGGGCCAAGCATCGTGTCCACATCCTGCAGCTTCTCAAAGCTGAACACCGGAACCTTGACAGCCACATAGTCACCCTCCGGATACAGACCGGACTCGTAGCCAAGCTCCTTCAAGGTCGCACCAAACATGATTTTCGTCGCAATATCGACCATCGGGATGCCGGTAACCTTGGAGATATACGGAACGGTTCTCGACGAACGCGGGTTCACTTCGATGACGTAGACTTCCCCGCGGTACACAACGTACTGGATATTCACCAGACCGATGACATTCAGTGCAAGGGACAGGCGGCGTGTGTATTCGATGATGGTCTCGCGGACTTTCTTCGAGAGATTCTGCGCCGGATAGATCGAGATCGAGTCACCGGAGTGAACACCTGCACGTTCGATATGCTCCATGATGCCGGGGATCAGGAAGTCCTTGCCGTCGCAGATCGCATCGACCTCGACTTCCGTACCCATCATGTACTTGTCGATGAGGACAGGGTTTTCGATCATGTGGGAGGTGATGATGTCCATGTACTCGACCACATCCTGATCGGAGTGCGCAATGATCATGTTCTGACCGCCGAGGACGTAGGAAGGGCGCAGCAGCACCGGATAGCCAAGCTTGTCTGCTACCTTGACAGCCTCCTGTGTGGTCATGACCGTGTAGCCCTGCGGACGCGGAATACCGCACTGCTCGAGCAGCTCGTCAAAGCGCTCTCTGTCCTCTGCGGCATCAATATTATCTGCCGATGTGCCGAGGATATTCACGCCGGAATCCGCCAGATGGCGTGTCAGCTTGATCGCCGTCTGACCGCC
>JAFPXW010000094.1 GCA_017394565.1 Oscillospiraceae bacterium
ACGGCGATGTCAACTGCGACAAGGTCGTTGATATTCTGGATGTCATCAAGCTGAACAAGTATCTGCTGGGTTCGGACACGCTGGAGGATACCGGCAAGGCCAATGCGGACGTAGACGAGAGCAAGGAGATCGACTCCACCGACTCCCTGAACATCCTCAAGTGCGTTGTCGAAGTGATCGACCAGAAGGATTTCCCTATCACCAAGTAAGGCGCGGCAGCCCGCGCTGGAGAGATAGCGAGATTTGAAGATTTCGCTATCCGGTGTCCGCAATGGCGCTTGCAAGCAGAGCGCCGAAGCTGGGCATTGGTCAGATTTAAATGAAGAATCCCCTCTCTGGGAAAGAGAGGGGATTTTTGCGACGGTGGGGAAGCAATTGAAAAAACAGGGGGAAAAGGGGGCCAATGCCAACAACTTTAGAAAGCAAACGGGTGCAGGGTGCGCAGCACCCTCCATAGATGCCCCCTCCCTGGGGATAAGCAGGCAGCCAGCGAGGAACGAGCGCCGCTGATCGCTTATGCAGAGCAGGGGGTTGGGGGTGGGGGGAAAGAAGGATGCTTGTTCAATTTGTTAAGTTGTTAGCATTGAAAAGGGGGCAAAGTCCTTAAAAAACAGAAAAAATAGCCCCTCTGGGGAGGGAGGCGCTCCACAATGCCCCTGCGCGGTTACGGAACACGCAGGGGCAAAATTTCTATATATGACTCACTTTTCTTTGATCGCCAGCACCAGCATCCCGACCGAGCAGATGGCTTCGATCACGAGTGCGATGGTAGAAACGACCTTCGGCAGTTCGATGCCGACCATGGAAGTCGTAAACATACAAAGGCTCACAATGATCAGCACGATGCTGAGTGTGATCCTGATTTTCGTATTGCGGCTCATTCCGATCCCTCCTGCTGTCCGTCATCTGCCGCCGGAAACGCCAGATGCATCGCGAGTGCGTAATTGCTGTAACCGCGCTTTCCGGTCACATCCTCCATGAGTTCAATGCCGTCCGGCAGTGTCACCGGCGTGTCAATGTCGCCAAGTTCGATCTCCAGCGTCGCCGTGTCCTCGCTGAAATCGTACACGTCCAGCTCAAAGAACTGCCCCTCAAACCGGAACGTCCAGCGCACCTTCCGGATGGTGTGCAGATTCGGATCCGCTTCCTGCAAAAGCGCCTGATACCGGGATTCCGTAATCTCGTCCTCCAGCTCGATGCGCTTGCCGAAGCCGATGGTTTTCTTCTGGGTGCAGGTGTACTGCCAGCCCTTTTCCGCCGAACCGCGCTTGCGGACGCGGCGCATGAAATCCTCGCGTTCGCGCGTCAGATAGGTCTGTTCGATCTCGGTCGCGTCGGCTTCCGGCAGGCTTTGCAGAAATGCGGGGGACGGCCGGCGGATGAGATACTTTCGCTCGATCTCCAGCGGCTGCATTATTTGCCCCTCCCGTCGGTCTTTTCCTGAAAACGCTGCGCATACACGACAAATCGCTTATGCGTGCCGCTGCCGATCTCTCCAGCATCGTCACGCGCCGTCACGTTCAAAGTAATCTCACGTTTGTTTACCGCCGTGATCTCTGCCTCGGCAGTCACGGTGAGTCCCTGCGGTGTGGCTGCCGTGTGACGGATGTTCAGCTCCGTGCCGACGGTTGTTTCGCCTTCCTCCAGAAATGCCGCAACTGCGCTGCAAGCGGCCTGCTCCATCAGCGCCGCCATCATGGGTGTCGCGAAAACATTCAGCGAACCGCTGCCGACCGTGCGTGCGGTCTGTGCTTCTGTGACGGTGACCTGGGCGGTCGCTTTCGTTCCGATGGTGATGTCTTTCATGGGAATTCTCCTTCCATGGCAAAAATGGCTTTATTTCAGCATTCCTTCCTGCCGCGCCGCTTCGATGATCTCGTAGCACAGTGCGCCGAGTGCCGTGCTGCCCTGTTCGGTCACGCCCTGGTTGCGGTGGATGACCTGTTCGGCACGGATGTCGCGGCGTTTCCACGAGATGCCGCCTTTTTTGTAATTGAGCAGCAGCGGCTGGATGCGGTCAAGGGTATTCGCAAATTTCGCTTCGGCAGTTTCACGCGCTTCAAATTCGTCCCATAATGCGCGGTATTCCGCCGCCTGGTCGTCCGGAAGCAGGGCAAAGATGCGATCTGCGGCTTTCAGTTCGCGCTCGCGTTTCGTGGCATTGCCTGCTGTATCGTAGGCGTAGGTGTCGCCTGCATCGACTTCCACCGCGTCGTGGATCAGCACCATTTTCATGACGTGCAGCACATCCACCGGCTCGCTCGCGTGTTCCGCCAGGACCGCCGCCATCAGTGCCAGATGAAAGCTGTGTTCTGCGTCATTTTCCTGCCGGTCCTCGTGCAGCACGAGTGTCTGGCGGTAGATATTTTTCAGCTTTTCCAGCTCCAGCACGAACGCAAGCTGGCTTTGCAGGCGGTCGTTTTCCATCGCCGGCATCACTCCGATGCCTCCTCGGTGGATTCGGTCTCCTCCTCGATGCGCTCGTAGATGCCGAGTTTCTTCTTCTCGTCCAGGATGCGCTTGACGCTCTGGTTGATGCGGTTTTCGGAAATTCTGCCGCTTTCGACAGCTTCCTGCACGCCTGCAACGGCTGCCGAGAAATCGGACGGCATGAGGATGATGTCCGCGCCGGCTTCGATCGCAAGGACTGCCGCTTCGCCGGCATCGTAATTCGCGCTGATGGTGTTCATCTGCATGGAATCCGTGATGATGATGCCCTGAAATCCGAGTTCATCGCGCAGAAGCTCCGTGCAGACGACCGGCGACAGCGACGACGGGAGATCGTCATTCACGCCGGTGATCTTCGCATGGGTGACCATCACAAAATCCGCGCCTGCCTCGATGCCGCGCTCGAACGAAACGAATTCCGCCTCACGAAGCTGGTCGAGCGTGCGGTCGATCACGACGCTGCCGTCCTCGTGGGTATTGCCGTCCGCCGCACCGAGTCCGGGGAAGTGCTTGAGGGTGGCTGCAACCTTGTTGTTCTCCTGAATGCCCGAAACAACGCCGTTTACCATATTGCCGACGACTTCCGGATTCGTGCTGAAGATGCGGTCGCCGAGTTCATTGGCAGGGTTGAGGTTCACGTCCGCGACGGGCGCAAAATCGACATTGAAACCGAGAACGGACAGCGTTCTGCCGAGGGTCTGACCGACCTCCACGGCTTCCTCCGGATTGTTTCTGCCGCCGATGACTTCCATCGGTTCAAGCTGCGATGTGCCGAGCTTATTGCCGCAGCGTGCGACCGTGCCGCCTTCCTCATCGACCGCAAGGAATACACCCAGTCCGCCGTCAGACAGCGCGAAATCCTGCGTGTTTTCCAGCATATCCTGTGTCTGCCCGAACGAACGCAGATTATCGCCGAAATAGATCAGTCCGCCGACATGGCGCTCATCGAGTGCCGCCTTGGTGGAATCGCCTGCGCTCTGAACCTTTCCGACACCTGTGAGGGCTTCCGGCGTGACGATGAACATCTGGTAGATCTTCTCCTCGAGCGTCATGTCACGGTCGAGCACGACCGGCGGTTCTGTCGGGGCTTCGGTCGTGGGTGGTTCGGTCGTGGGCGGTTCGGTCGTGGCTTCAGTCACAGCGGCAGTTTCCTCCGGTTCGGAAGCCGTGGATGCGCCGCTGCACCCGGTCAGCAGCAGGGGCGCTGCCAGCAGCAGTGCGAAAATGCGTGTGATCTGTTTTCTGTTTCTCATAAATCCATCTCCCTTACAAGGTCGTGTCGATTCCCATAAAGCCGAATTGCCCCAAGAGCAGGATGGGGCAATCGGTATCAGATATTTTGATTTGCTATATTAATACGCCTTGCCCCAGAGCACCATGCACTTTGCCGGCTTGCCGCAGCAAACGCACTTGTCGGAAAGCTGCTTCTGTGCCAGCGGGATGCATCTGGAACCTGCACCGGTCTGTGCCTTGACTTCGTCCTCGCAGGCTTCGTCGCCGCACCACATTGCCTCGATGAAACCGTCGCCCTTTTCGGTGAGTGCCTGATTGATCTCGTCGATGGTCTGGCACTGGTAGGTCTTGCGCTCGCGGTTGGCAAGGGCATTGGCGTACAGTCCGTCGTGAACCTCCTGGAGCTTTGCCTTGACGGTGTCTGCGATGTTGTCAAGGGAAACGGCTTCCTTCTCGCCGTTGTGACGTGTCGCAACGACACACTGACCGGCAGCAATGTCGCGCGGGCCGATCTCAACACGGACCGGAA
>JAFPXW010000095.1 GCA_017394565.1 Oscillospiraceae bacterium
GGGATACGCCGCCCATGCAGAAATCCAGCCACGCGATCACGACCGTCAGCGCACCGGTGAGCAGCAGCATGGCCTTGCCCTGACGAGGTGCGACGGCTCCGCCGATGACGCTGCGGGATTTCAGGAGCTTCGGACAGAGGATGACTGCCAGGAAGATGACCGGAAATGTGATCGCACCGACAGTGTGTTCCAGATTGTTGTACATATGATAGTTGTCCAGGGCGTGGAAGCTCAGCGTGAAGAACGGAAAGTACGGTCTTGCTGTCAGCGGCTGCAACAGATAGTGATAAATGGCAGCCGGAAGGGCTGAAAGCCGCATCTGATTCGCCTGGATATTGCTGATGGTCAGCTGATAGCCTGCACCGAAATCCAGCGGAGATGAAAAGCGGATCGCATTGTAATACATGGTTGCGGCGGCTCCGGCCATGACCGGGATGCCGAAGCTTGCGGCCTGTGCGATGCGGGATTTGACGGAAGCGGCTTTGTCCCGCAGTACGCCGATAAAGAACGGTGCCAGGATCAGCGTGGTCAGTGCCATGCTCGGACGGGACTGCACACAGAAGACACAGCCGATGCCGCAAACGGCGAACAGCACGTATCGCTGCCATTTCTTTTCAGTGACACAAGCCTGCATCCCGCTCCAGAGCGCCAGCATCAGGAAGCATAGTCCCGACGCCACCACGACATCATACTGGTTCGGGAATTGCAGGCAATAATACACGCCGCAAAGTGCTGTGGAAACCGGCATGGACATCAGAAGCAACAGGAAATTGGGCTTCTTGCAGCACAGCCGTACTGCGGTCAGCAGGCTCAGACACAGCAGCAGGATCGTGAACGGCGCATAGAACATACACGTCATCTTCATTGTCGGCAGTTTCCCTGTCAGCCAGTACACGGGATAATAGAAGGTCACGACCGGCGCGATGCCGAAGTAGGAGTAGTATTTGCCGTCATACAGCGCATGATCGAACAGATACGGGATCTTCGAGGCGTCGCGTTCCATGCGGTCAAAGACGAAATCCAGCTTTTCCAGCCGCGGATCGACCGGCAGATTCAGCCATGCGTGGCCGCTTTCAAAAGCGTCGAGCGTCTGCTCGTATGGATTTGCCGCTTCGAGGTCGAAATCGTTCGGGTAGGAAACCAGCTCCTCCCCCGGGATCCAGAAGAAGGACGCCGACAGCACGCACAGGATCACCATGACACCGGTCACGATACGGTGCGTGGATTTTGTCCGGTCGTATGTGACGTCAGCAAGCCGGTAATCCTTCAGGAACAGGAACAGCGCGAGGATCACGAATAAGCCGCAGAACCGCATCCACGAGAAGGAAAAGGGCATACTGCTCATGCAGGTCATGGAATACAGGCGCACCGGGGCGCAGGCATCGAAAAACTCCGTGCGTGTCATTCGCAGCTTTTCATACGGCAGCACCGCAAAGGCCAGATCCTCACCGTAGGTGCTGATCAGCTTGTGTCCGCAGACCTGCGGCGCCTGTAGAAAGTTGTTATCCGTGAACAGGAACTTGACACGGATCGGGCTCTGATCCGGCTGCTGCTCCATCTGAAATGTGACGCATCTTGTCCAGTCCGGCAGATTATATACCTGCACAACGGATCCGCTTCCCAGCACAACATAGCCGTTTTCGCGGAAACTGATGTCATCGTCATCAAAACTCATCCGGGCAGGCTTAATCAGCTCCGACTGCTTGTGCAGCGTGAAGCTTTTGGCGTTGAAAACAACGATCTCCGCGGCAAACAGCACCACGCCGACGAGGGCGATGCGTCTGAGCAGGCGGCGCATTTGTTTATTTTCTGACCAGATGTGAACGTAGACCGCTGTATCGACCGCGGCGCAGAACAGCAGAACGACCGGCAAGGGAATATGAAAGGTTTCGCCGGACATCCAGAAATGCTGGATCACCCATGTCAGCAAAAACAGCAGGATCTCCCCTGCTGCTGCCAGAAACGGCAGGACGAGCTTTTGCGGCGGTGCAGCGATGCCGGACCTTGAGAAACGCACGCTGCAGCATCCCAACAGAAAAAAAGCGGCCGCCAGGATCAGCGGCACTGTCAATAAAACGATCATGTACAGATCTCCTTTTGTATTTGAAACGACTGTTACGCATTGTCTAAACGATATTATACCACGTCATGCGGTGCTTGTCAAGAAAGAAACGATCTTCCGGGTGTCAGGAAGTTCTTTAAAAAACTGCCGGAAATTGGTGATTCTTACCATGCATCGGCAGGATCCTTCTGTTTTTACCAAAAATGTTTAAAAAAGCTTGCATTATTTGCATTTACATGGTATAATAAAAATAAGTATAAATGTACGGGATCACTCTGCCCTGCCGGCAGAGCGCCGTTAACCATGGAGGTATCCGAATGAATATTGCAATCGCACAGTCCGGCGGCCCTACCTGCGCCATCAACGCAAGTCTGGTCGGTGTTTTCAAGCAAGGCCTGCTGACCGAGGAGATTGACGCGATCTTTGGCTCGATCAACGGCATCGAGGGCATGATCGGCGACGAACTCATCAATCTCAAATCCATTATCCGCACCAATGAGGACATGGAGCTTCTGCGTCAGACACCGTCTACCATGCTCGGCTCATGCCGCTACAAGCTGCCGGAGTTCGATGCGGATCCGGAAGTGTACGAGAAGATCCTCAACACGTTCCAGACGCATCGCATTGACATTTTCATTTACATCGGCGGCAACGACTCGATGGATACCGTCGTGAAGCTTTCCAAGTATCTGAAGTCTGTCGGCTCGGACATCCGCGTCATCGGCGTTCCGAAGACCATCGACAACGATCTGCCGATCACGGATCATACCCCTGGATTTGGCTCTGCTGCGAAGTATGTGGCTGCTACGGCGCAGGAGATCATCCGGGACAGCAGTGTTTACAGCATCCCCTCTGTCACCATCATTGAAGTGATGGGCAGACACAGCGGATGGCTGACAGCTTCGACCTGTATGCTCCGCGCAAACGGCGAGGAAGCGCCGCATCTGATCTATCTTCCGGAATCGGAGTTTTCCTCTGAACGTTTTATCGAGGATGTGCGCCGCGAGATGGCAAAGCACAAGGCGGTTGTCGTGGCTGTTTCCGAGGGTGTTTCGCTGGCGGCGGATGCAGAGGGCGTGGAGGATTTCCAGTCGGGTGCAACGGATGTATTCGGTCACAAGTATCTCTCCGGCATCGGCAAGTATCTGGAGCGTATGGTCGCGGACAAGATCGGCTGCAAGGTGCGTTCGATCGAGCTGAATGTCATGCAGCGCTGCTCCTCTCACATCTGCTCCAAGACCGATATTGACGAAGCAGAGCGCATCGGCCGTCACGGCCTGCGTGCCGCGCTTGACGGCAATACCGGCAAGATGATGTACTTCCGCCGTGTCAGCGATGTGCCGTATGCGGTCACGATCGAGATGACGGATGCGACCAAGTGCGCGAACATTGAAAAGAAGTTCCCGAGAGAATGGATCTCGCCGGATCAGAATCAGGTGACAGATGCAGCGATCGGTTACTTCCTGCCGCTGATCCAGGGTGAGGTCGATATCTGCATGAGAAATGGCTTGCCGGTTCACTTCCAGCGGCCGCTTCAGATGCGATGATTGTGCAGGTTGCACGACCGGTAGGGCTGATCGTTGGTTGAAATGATGAATATTTTCACAAATCAGTGAAATTCTGCCAATCAAACTGTCATTGAATTGTTAATATAGTAGGAGGATCGGATGGAGAAAGGAATTGAAAGCTATCTCCAATTCCTCAAGGGTGATCAGACGGAAATGCGCTGCATTGTTGAAGCGTACTGGGACAATATGCTGCTGTTTACCAACGGCTATGTCCATAATGTTTCGGATGCGGAGGACATTGCGCAGGAGGCGCTCATCGAACTGGCGGTGCGTAAGCCGCGGCTTGAAGAAGAGCATCAGCTCAAAGCCTACCTGTTTAAGGTCTGCCGCAACAAAGCGCTTAATCACCTGAAAAAATACCAACGGATGGTGGGACTTTCTCCGGAAGCGGAGGAGTTTATTGAGGACGAAACAGAACAGATCGAGCAGCGCATGGAAATGAAGGAGTCGAGCCGGCTCCTGCATCATGCGATGCTCAAGCTGCCGCAGAATTATCGCGAAATTCTGTACCTGCGCTATTTTGGTGATCTTTCCATGAAGGAAGCCGCGCGGATCATGCGCGTGACCGAAAAGCAGGCGACGGCGACCGCGTATCAGGCGCGGCAGCAGCTCAGAAAAATCTTAGAAAAGGAGGGATATTCCGGTGAAGACTTATGATGAGATCACATCACAGGTGCTTGAAGGCGCGGCTGTTCGCACCGTCAAGCTGAAAAGGATCCGCTACACCTGTACGGCGACAGTCGTCTGTGCAGCCTGTGTCATCGGCGGCGCGGCTTTCATGAAGCTCGAAAAGCCGGAATTCAAGCCCTCGGATTCTTATATCGAAACCAGCGATTCCCTCCATTCTGCGTCAGATCCGTCCACTGATGAGCAGATTGAAACCACCACGGCCGAAACTACTGCTCCGCCTGAAACCACCGAAGCGCCGTCCACGACGGCGGAACCGACCACGGAGATCACGACCTA
>JAFPXW010000096.1 GCA_017394565.1 Oscillospiraceae bacterium
CACCCTCATATGCTGCATTTTCCCTCCCATCGCGGAGCGAACTTAAAGTTTTTTGCTCAAGCTTTTTTTCAAAAAATCTTGTCAGAGTCCAGAGGTGAAACCTCTGGTCGCCGCTCGCAAGCGGCGAAATCCCCTAAACGAAGGCGCTCTGCAAGGGGTGAATTTGAAAAATGCTCCTGTGGAGCGTTTTTCAAAGAGGGGACGCTCTGCAAGAGCGAGCGTCCCCTACCTCTCCTACTCCATCAAACTTTCCTCGCCGCCTTTACGCGGCGACGAACCTGCTCAACAGCATTCACAAAATCCACTAAAAAATCCCCTCTCCCACGAAAGCAGCACCACTCCTTTCCGTACATATAGAGTGAAGGGAGGAATGATACCATGACCGACACGGAGATCACAGCACTGTATCTCGAACGCAGCGAACAGGCGATCGCCGAAAGCCGTTCGCAGTACGGTTCTCTGATCCGCTTCGTCATCGGCGGCATTCTGCACAGCTCGCAGGACATCGAGGAATGCGAGAACGATACCTACCTCAGCGCATGGCAGAGCATTCCGCCGAATCATCCGCGGAATCTCAAAGCCTATCTCGCCCGTATCGCCAGAAATACCGCCTGCAAACGCGCCGAATACCTCTCGGCTGCCAAACGCAAGCCCGAAGCCATCCTTTCACTCGATGAACTTGCCGAAACACTCGCCGACGGTTCTGCCGCCGACTGTTCCGATGCGGCGCTCTCCGCCATCATCAACGGCTTCCTCGCGAGTCTGAAACCGGAACACCGCAGGGTATTTCTCCTGCGCTACTGGATGGGGCTTTCCATTGCGGAGATCCAGAAGCGGACAGGCTTTTCCAAATCGAAAACCGAAATGATGCTGCACCGTATGCGCATCCGACTGCGTGATGTGCTGAAGAAAGAGGGGTTTTACTATGACAAATGACGAGATCCGACGCATGATGGAGCTGGTCGATGAACAGTTCCTCGACGAACTTGCAGACGACCTTTCTACGGAAAAAACGCCGGATATTCCGCACACTTCGGACAGCTCCGAGCCGTTCGTACCGGCAGAGGAGGTCGGCGGCGAAACACCTGTCATCCGGCGTTCCCCGTGGCGTACCCTTGCCGCCATTGCCGCAGCCGTCGTGATCGTCGCACCGATGGGCTATCTGGCGGTGCAGGGACAGAAAAACTTCCGTCCGGCGGACAGCGTGGAGCAAATCGGCGAAACCCTGCCTCCCGACGACTGGGCAGATTCGTTTTTTGACGGGACGCTCGATGTATTTCCCGACATTCCGCAGAACGATGCCATTTTTCTCATGACGGACACCACGAATGTGCCCGATCTCAGCTCGTTCCTGACCTGCGATGCCATCGAGATTCGCAGTGGAACGAACGAATACGATCCCCCGTCCGAAGCTGTCCTGCGTTTTTACAAGACGGACAGCGACACCGAAAACTACTTGGAACTGCGCATCCTCGACCACACCGATGATCCGCTGGCCGGAACGAACGGCAAACCGCTTGGCGATGCGCATTCTGACGTCATCTTCCACGGAAAGAACGAAAACGGCGTCTTCCATTGCGCATTTCATTCCGGCGATACGCAGTACCTCATGTCCGGCACAGGCTTTGACAATCGGGAACTCATCACATTCGTGTATGAAGTGCTGGCTTCTCAGCCGACGGTGTTCTCGCTGATGGATACCAATGTCTGGAGCAATATGACCGGCACGGAGGAGGTTTCCATCGAGGAAGCCGGCCGCGATACCCCGTGGCAGGGCAAACTGCTGACACTCGACAAGATCGGCGCGATGGAACGCATCGCGATCGAGCGCACCAATCTCCTGCACGACACGAAGGTGTATGACAGTGAGTCGATTTCGGGAAGGATCTATATTCCTACCGATCGCCTGCACAACACACAGGTACATGACATGACAACGCTCTCGTTCCGTGATCCCGACAGCAAGGGACTGCATCAGTTGGTGCTGATGTATCTGCCGATCGAAGCCGTCGATTTTGACCGCATCGACGCGCAGACGCTGAACTCCGGTATGCTTGAGACCGGCGAGATCTACCATCAGCACGGTGACACGATGTTTGGTGTCGATTACGGTACTTACGCCGTCCGGATCTTCGGGCAGGGCTGTACCACGGAGGAAGTCGAAATGCTCATCGACGCGCTGAACGCTCCTGCCGACTTCGCGCAGGCGCTCGTCGAAGGCGAGGACAGCCGCTATCTCACCTACGAGGAAGCAAAGGCACTTGTGCCGGACGATGCGGATGGTGTGGATTTCCTGCCCGACCGCGTGCTTGGCACAGAAACGGAAGAATTCCCTACGCTCCTCACACTGGACGAAAGCTGTATCCTCTACACACAGCGCACCGCGCCCGACGAAACCGGAACGCTGGCAACAAGCGAATGGCTCACGCTCGAATATCACGGCGTTTCCGACCATCACCTGACTGTGACCATCGGGCTGAACGGCGAAGTCCCGACCGGCGATGTACCGGAGATCGACGGCTGGTCGATGAAACTCGTCACCGCCGCGCCTGCCGCCGTCACGCTCGAAACTCCTGATCCGGTTCTCACTTCCGCTTGGGTGCAGGAGTATGATTTCTGCGTCCGGAACGAGGATATGACCGTCGCGGTACACGGCAAAGCGACAATCGGCGAGATCGATCAGCTTGCGAATTTCTTTAGTCAGGCGTTCTATCAGGCTTCCACCGGCAACATTTCCAGAGAGTACGGCTTTGAGGATGTCCATTCGTGGAACACCGTATGGAACGACGCGATTCCGGCGCTGGAGCAGATCGGGCAGTATGATTTCACGAGAGGCGATCTGCATCGGTACGAGTCAGTCATCGGTGACAAGCACATGGTCACACGGCAGAATCTGTACTATACGAAGTCCTCTGCATCGGATAGTGTCACCCTCAGTTACACCGACATGACACCGGAGGAACTTTACTACGCGGACAAGGTGATCTCTGCCGACGCACCCGATGCCGCAGAGCTTTGCAATGACGACCGCTTCTTAGCGGATGACCGCCGAGTCTTTGTCATGGATCTTGGCGATTACCGCATCTGCGTCACGATGCCGAAGGCCATCGCACAGGAGGATGTACAGGCGGTGCTGGATGCGATCGCAGAAGCACGACCGTAAGGGCAAAATTCGTCTGACGTCTTGGCACGTCATCTCCATCACATCTTTTCAGGGAAGGCTCAAAGAGAGCCTTCCCTGTATTTTTGGTCTGGATTTTTATGCAACACTTTGCCGCCCGACCGTGTTTATACAGATGAAAGCTCATGCATGATATACTGCCCTCTATTGCAAAGCCACATAGTGGCTTTGGCAGAGGGCGTATAAACGAAGCGCTTAGCGGCACACAGTGCCGCCCCGCCGTCAAAGACGGCGGATTGCAAATCGTTATTACGATTTGCAATAGCGCGTAGTATACTTTCACCAAAGGAGGGATGATATGACCGAACAACAGATCCGCACTCGTCTGGCGCAGGATCCGGCGGCTGGACAGGCGGCGCTATTTGAGCAGTATTTCAACTACGTCTACGCCATTGTCCACCGCAAGGTCTGCGCATTCGGTTCACGCGAGGACACCGAGGAATGCGTGATCGACGTGTTCACCGAGGTCATCCGGAATTTCGACACGATCCGGTCCGGCAGTCTGAAAGCCTACATCGCATCCGTCGCCCACAACAAGGCGCTCAACACCTGCCGCCGGCTTTCGGCGCGGTCACGGCAGAGCATTTCCATCGACAGCGAGGAATTCGGAGAACTCACCTCACCGCAGGATGTCGCCCGTGATGCCGAACGCCGCGAACAGGCGCGGAAACTCACAAAATGCATCGCATCACTCGGCGAACCGGACAGCGCGATCATCATTCAGAGATACTACCTCGGACGCAATGCCAGCGAGATCGCCCGTACACTCAGCATGAAACCCGTCACCGTCCGCAGTCGCCTGAACCGCGCCCTGAAACGGCTTCGCACGATGCTGGAGGAGCAAGGGATCGGGTGACTTACACCAAAACCCCAGAGGGAGGGATTTGTATGAAAGAGAAAGAGTTACAGCGGATTCTGCAAAACGCAGACGACCAGACCGTCGAGCGCATGGCAGAGCTTTCACCCATGGCAGACGAGCGTGCCAAGCGCCGGATGCTGCATCAGATACAGCGCAATTGCGCCGTTTCTGACGAATGGGAGCCTGCGGAGGAGGTCGGCGGCGAGGTCATCACCGCACGCAGCGGCTGGTTCAATGTGCTGACGGCGGCAGCGGCTTGCCTCGCAATCGCCGGAACTGCGGTCGGCAGCGTTTACCTCTCGCAGAGAGCGCCCGCACTGCGTCCGGCACAGGATGCCGGAGTCCTGACAAGCACCGAACTGCCGCCGGAAACTGCCGAAGTACAGCCAGAAACCGCGAACGCATTGCCGTTCGCCGCCTATCTGGACGGTCGGGAGCTTTGCTTTGAGCAAATGCAATACCGGACGGACAACTACGACGAACCGGTCGCAGAACCGATCACTTACCGCATCGCGGAAGATGCACGGAGGGAAGCCGTTCTGAAAGCACTTTCAGAGATCGCGTGGGAGGAAATGGAGGGCGAACCCGATCCGTCGCGCCCCTTAGCCGCGATCCTGCGCATCGGCAAATGGCAGGATTTCGGCTGTGCAGGCATTGATCCCGAAGCATCGCTCCTGTTCGATCCCGCCGAACAGCGCGTGATCTGGGAGGAGATCACCTATGATCCGGATGCGGACGGCAATATCTTCCATGTCTACCCCATGACGCAGGCGCAGTACGCCGCCGTTTATGAAGCCGCCACGGGCAGCGCGTTCGATCCGGCGGACGTGATAGCAGACTTATCGGAACTCATCGGGGGCACAGCGCCGATCGAAGCGGAAACGGATACGGCTCTTGATGCAGAGATTTCAGAAGAAACGGTTGAAACACAGGAAGTACCGTGGTTCTGGTCAGATTGGGGTGTCAATTCGCACGGTGATACTTACGCATCGGCAGGTCAGGTCAACATGAACCGCACCACCTATGACGAACTTCCCGACTTGATCCGCTTCGGCTGGAATGACGAAACAGGCATCAAGCTGGACGATGTTTTCGCCCGAAAGACCGAACTTTTCGAGTTGTTCGGTGACGATCCGGATACCATGATGAGCAAACTTTCGCAGACAGAATTCAAGAGTGCCGCCGCAACGGAATTCGGTACGCTGTACCTCTATGACAAGGAGGGCGAACCAACTCCTTACAGCATTACCTATTACACGGAGCCGGGCAGCGAGTGACTTTCAAAATAATGCCGGTCCATCGCCGTTTTCCGATTTCGGGAAGCGGCGATGTGCGTGATACGCGCAGAATTTCCGGAGATCCCCGAAAAAATTTGAAAAAAGCCCTTGACAAACGGCGGAAAGTGTGGTATAATATCAGAGTTGAAGGAAATGCACCATTAGCTCAGTTGGTAGAGCAACTGACTCTTAATCAGTGGGTCCTGGGTTCGAGTCCCCGATGGTGCAC
>JAFPXW010000097.1 GCA_017394565.1 Oscillospiraceae bacterium
GAAAACGACCATTGCCTCGTAAGTTTCACTCAGCTTTGCCATGTTTGCTGCACCTCCTTCTGGATTTCGCCTGTGTGGACAGGCAAGGATTGGACATCCCTGTTTCGCAAGGGACAGATTGCCCTTTCCTGAGCAATCCTTAGTATTATAGCATATTTTGAGAAGCTTGTCAAGGGTTTTTCGATAATTTTTTTGAATGCGGAATGAGAAATTGCGGTGCGTCTTACAGGCAGTTGATAAGTTCCACGGCCTTGCGTTTCTGCTCCATCTGGGGGTGGACGTAGAGGTTGAGGGTGATGTTGACGGAGGCGTGACCTAAGAGTTCGCTGACGGTCTTGTAGTCCGCGCCGTTCTCGATCAGGCGCGTCGCAAAGGTGTGGCGCAGACCGTGGAAATTGACGTGCTCCAGCCCCAGGCGCTGGAGCAGACGGTTGTAGTAATCCCGGTAGGTGCGCGGTTCGGTGTGGTGGTGTGTGCCGGTCAGGAGGTAGCAGTCGCCGTCGTGCGGATCCATCCTGCGCAGGACGGGCATCAGGAGGGAGGACAGCGGCACGGTGCGCACGGAATTCCGGGTTTTCGGCGTGGTGATGAGGAGTTTGGTGTAGCCGGTGCCGTTTTCGCCGCGGCGGTAGATGCGCTGCATGGTGCGGCTGACGGAGACAGTGCGGTTTTCGAGGTCGATGTCGCTCCAGCGCAGGGCGCACAGCTCGCCGATGCGCAGCCCGGTATACAGGCAGAAGATCAGCCCGAGGTTCTTGGAATTCATATTCAGATAGCTGTGCTGCATCAGCACCGCCTGGGCATTTTTGCCGAGTACCTGGATACGCTGGCTGGTCTTGGACGGCGGAAAGCAGATGTCGTACTGATGCGGCGGAAGGTAGCCTTCCTTGGCGGCGGCCTTGAGTGAGAGCTTGATGAGTGTGACCATGCCGCGCACGGTGCGTTCCGAGAGTCCGCCGGCGCCGTCGCAGCGGCCGGTTTGCAGCCAGTCGAGGGCTGCGGTCTGGATGTGCTGTTCGGTGATGTCGGACAGAGGGAGCGAGCCGAGCCGGGGCAGGATGTGGTTTTCGACAGCAGCGGCGTAGGTGGCGATGGTAGCTTCCTTGATAAACTCCTCTCTGCGATCGAGCCAGAGCGTGAGCCACTGACCGTAGGTGAAGCATTGCAGGTTTGTCATGACAAAAATTCCTCCAGTTTATGAAATAGACACTGCCGCACGAGGATTGAGTATAGCATAATATAATAAGAAAGTCAAGGAAATGAGGGATGAGGAATGAGAAATTAGGAATGAGGAATTAGGAATGAGGAATTTTCAGATGCGGACATTTAAAAACCGCGCCGCAGGCGCACCGCAATTTCTAATTCCTAATTCCTCATTTCTCATTTGACAAACATACCAATCCCACTTGACATGATATGATAAAATGTGGTATAATTTGAACAGCGCGTACAAAGATACATCTGTCCGATTGTCTGATAAATAACATAAGAATCTGCTCACAGCAGATCCCCCAAAAAGGAGTGCAGGAATATGAATCCGAGAATTTATAACCCCGAAATGGAATGTATGGATCCGGCCGAGCGCCGGAAATTACAGGGCGAACGTCTCCGCGAGACCGTTCAGCATGAGTATGATAACGTCCCCTTCTACCGCGAGAGAATGGATGCCAAGGGCGTCAAGCCGGAGGACATCCAGACCATTGACGACATCGTGAAACTCCCCTTCATGGAGAAATCCGACCTGCGCGATACGTTCCCCTTCGGGCTGTTTGCGGTGCCGAATGACCAGATCGTGCGCATCCAGGGTTCTTCCGGTACGACCGGCAAGCCGATCGTTTCCGGCTACACCGAGGGCGATGTGGCCGTCTGGACGGAGATGGTCTCCCGTGCGATGGCTTGCGCCGGCGCGGACAAGGACGACGTGGTGCAGGTCTGCTACGGTTACGGTCTGTTCACCGGCGGTCTGGGTGCGCATCAGGGTGCGACCAATGTCGGTGCGATGGTCGTTCCGATGTCCTCCGGCAATACCCAGCGCCAGCTGATGATGATGCAGGAGCTTGGCACGACCGTGCTGTGCTGCACACCGTCCTATGCGGCTTACCTCGGCGAATCCATCCGCGATGCAGGACTTGTCCCCGGCAAGGACATCAAGCTGAAGGCCGGTCTGTTCGGCGCGGAGCCGTGGACGGAGGAGATGCGAAAGCACATCGAGGAGACGCTCGGCATCGACGCGCGTGATATTTACGGTCTGACCGAGATCGCAGGCCCCGGCGTGGCGTTTGAATGTCAGGAGAAGCATGGTTCTCACGTCAATGAGGATCATGTCATTGCGGAGATCATTGATCCCGTGACCGGCGAGCAGCTTCCGGACGGCACACCGGGCGAGCTGGTATTCACGACCATCACCAAGAAGGGTATGCCGATGCTCCGTTACCGCACCCACGACATCTGCACGCTGAATCACGAGAAATGTAAGTGCGGCAGAACGACCGTCCGCATGGGACGCATCACCGGCAGAACGGACGATATGATCGTTGTCCGCGGTGTCAATGTCTTCCCGTCGCAGATCGAGACCGTTCTCGTCAAGACACCGGGCGCATCGCCGCATTACCTGCTGATCGTGGATCGTGTGAACAATTCCGACACGCTCGAAGTCAAGGTCGAGATGACGGGTGAGGTATTCAAGGCGACCGATTCCCTCGGCGAGATGCAGCGCCTCCAGAAGCACATCCAGAGTCAGATCAAGTCCGTTGTCGGCATCATGACCAAGGTCACGATCGTGCCGCCCAAGACCTTGCCGAGAAGCGAGGGCAAGGCCAAGCGCGTACAGGACAACCGGAAAATCTGAGGGGAAATTAGGAATTAGGAATTAGGAATGAGGAATGGGCGCAGCCCCCTGCAAATAAAGCCCCCTTCTTGGGAAGGGGGTTCAGGCTGTCAAAAAAAGTGTTTTTGCAGAATCTGGGGTGGCAGCCCCAATCGGGGTGCAGGGGGCGAAGCCCCCGCAATATAGCCCCTC
>JAFPXW010000098.1 GCA_017394565.1 Oscillospiraceae bacterium
CCGGCAAGCTCGTCAAGGAACTGAATGTCAACAGCGATGCGTACTATTCCGCGTGGGCAATTGACGATGCTGCAGCCGTTGGCGACCTGGTCTTCGGCGACCGCGATGTGGTTTACAACACCCTGCCGGACTACCTGAGCGGCGCGGAAATGATCCGCACCGCCTGCGATGCCAAGAACACCGCGACCGACCTTGCGACGCTGACCGTCTCCGCCGATGCCACGCTCTACATCGCGCTTGACAGCCGTGTGACCAATGTTCCGGCGTGGATGGCAAATTACGAGAAAACCGGCGATACTGCGACCAATAACAACGACGTGACCTTCGATCTTTACAAGACCTCCGTCAGCGCCGGCGACACCGTGACGCTCGGCAGCAACGGTCAGAACACAAGCTGTGTGAATTACACCGTATTCCTGACCGCCGCCGCACCGTCTGTGGAAGAAGCAACGACCGAAGCCCCGACAACAGAAGCCCCGACAACAGAAGCACCCACAACAGAAGCACCCACGACAGAAGCTCCCACAACGGAAGCCCCCACCACAGAAGCGCCCACAACAGAAGCACCTGCAACGGAGGAAAGCACCGCATTGCCGACCACTGCACCGGAGGCAGCGGTTTACGGTGACGTGAACTGTGACGGCAAGGTAGACATTCTCGATGTCATCAAGCTGAACAAATACCTGCTGGGTTCGGCGACGCTTGACAGCACAGCCTCGCGCAATGCCGACGTAGATCTGAACCAGAATGTCGATGCGACCGACTCGCTGAACATCCTGAAATTCGTCGTCGAGCTGATCACGCTCCCGACGGCATAAATCCCCGCATTTCACAAAACAGCAAGCAGTTATCCCCAGTATTTCGGGGATAACTGCTTTTGTTTTTTATTCTGCTGATTCTATCATCACCGTCGCCACCACCTCGCGGTGCGAAAGCTCCGCCGGGGCGCTCAGGCTGATGACCGGATCACCGTTCTTGTCGAACAGCACGCGCTTGACGTGCGTGTGGCGGCACGGATCATACAGCGGATCCTTGTGGTAGGTGCCGCACGCCTGATACGCATGAGCCGCAGGACGCGCATGATACACGATCAGAAGATCACCGTTTTCGTCCACCACAAAGCTGTTGTGCCCGGGGCCGGATTCGCCCGTGAGGTTTCCGGTCGAAAGCACCGGATGATCGAGCTTTTTCCAGCTTTTCGTATCCATCAGATCCGCGCCTGCATCGGCTTCGAGCCGCCCGACACAGTACTCCGAGCCCGTGCCGGATGCCGAGAAGAATACGTACACCTTGCCGTTGGCCTTGAGGACGGCAGGGCCTTCGTTGACGCGGTTATGAACCAGTTCCCACGGGTATTCCGGCTTGGTGAGGAGGATGGGCTTAGAGATGAGCCGGTTCGGTGCGGACGGATCAATTTCCGCCATAAACAGCGAAGAATCGCCCTTGATCTCCGCCCAGATGACATAGTGCCTGCCCTCGTTCTCGAAATACGTCATGTCCAGCGAGAACCCCCGGAAGGATTCCGTGTCGCCGGAGGAAGCCTGCATCTGTCCGAGTTCCTTCCAGTTTCCGGTGTACGGATCGCCGTCACATTCGAGGACATAGGGACGGATCGCCCAGATGTTGTCGCTCGCGCCGGCGGCAAAGAATAGATACCACTTTCCGCCGATCCTGTGCAGTTCCGGCGCCCAGATGTGCTTGGAAAGAATACCGCCGGAATGTGCCTTCCAGATGGTCTTTTCCTCTGCACCGGCAAGTCCTGCGACAGTTTCGCTGCGCCGGAGAATGATGCGGTCATAGCCCTTGTCCACGCTGCCGAATGCCGGATAGGACGCGGTGAAGTAGTAATACCCGTCCTCACCGTCCACAATGTAGGGATCGGCACGCTGTTCGATCAGCGGCGATGCATAGCGGTCGGCACTTCCCTGCGCCGTGCCGCGGACATGATAGACACCCGTCGATTCCGGATCAATGGCTGCGATGTCGTCCGCATCCCATACCACCGGGAAGTCTGCTTCCATACCGTCGGTGTAGCTCGCCGTGACCTGTTCCGGAAGTGTCAGCGCGTCGCCGGCTTTCATGCGAACCGTCACATTGCCAAGTCCGGTCTGCTTCGGTGTGGCACCGGCAGACGGAAAGGCGTGGAGCAGCGCATCGTACTGGTCATCCGTGATGGGAATGACATAGCCGTGGCGCGGTGTGAAATCGAAGCTGTAGCCACTGCGCGGAACCGTCGTGAAATGCTCCAGATCGGTCGTTTCCTGCATGATGTAGTAGCCGTTGCCGTAAGCGTCGGACATCATCACCCACTTGTCCGTGCCGAGGATGGGGTAAATGTTCGGGCCTTCCACACCGATGCCGTCCTCGGACACCTGCCGGATCTCGTCATAGGGGCCGGCGGCATGGTCGGAGGTGGCGAGGTAAAGCTTCTTGTTGGTTTCGTTCTTGTAGTACATATAGTACTTGCCGTTCTGGTAGATGATGTCAGAATCAATCGCATCATTGCCGTTTTTCGGCGCAAAGAGCAGCTTCGGCTCGGTGTTGAGCGTCTTTAAGTCACGGCTGTAGGCATAATACATGACGGTGCGCTTGTCGCGGTCGGGCACACGGGCGGCAAAATAGATCATGTAGGATCCGGCTTCCGGATCGTAGATCGCCTGCGGTGCCCATGCGCGGTCGGCGCTCATCATGCTCTGGTATTTGTTGGCGATGGGGATGGACGTTTCGTCAAACCAGTGGATGAGATCAGTCGATCTCGCACTCAGGAGGTCGCGGTTGCTGTTCCAGCCAAGAGAGGATTTCATATCGGTCGCCAGCAGGTGATACAGCCCGTCCTCGCCCTTGAAAATATACGGATCACGCAGACAGCCTGTGCCGACGCTCGATTTCCAGACGGCGTTCCCTCCGGCAAGTGCCGTGAAATGGTAGCCGTCCAGACTCACGGCGTAGGAGAGCCGTTCCTGTTCCGGCGCATTGCCGAGAAAATACGCGAACAAATACGCCGTTTCCGGTTTTTGATACGGGATGTTCACCTCTGGTGAACTGCCGGTCGGTCTCATATGCAGGAAATCCGTCAGCATCCGAAGATCCGCACTTGTCGCAGCGCCGTTCGCGTCCAGATCCGCAACGGCAGTTTCAGCCGTATCCATACCCTCTGTCAGTCCTCTCTGCATGAGTGCGCGGTCAAAAATATCCACCTCGCCGTCCCGGTTCATATCACCGCACGTCAGGGTGTAGGTGCCGCCGACCGGACGGATGTACCACTTCTGCCCCTCGCCCTGCCAGTAATCCCACTGGTCGATATTCGCGCCGTTCTCGTAGCTGATGTCATACACATCCAGCGCCGCCTTGCCGGAACATTCCGCCGTGATGTAGTAGGCATCGTCCGTGCGGTGCAGGAGAAAATGCTGTGCCGGCGTGTCCTCGTAGGGGGCAAGGGCGATGTTGTTGCCGTTGGTGGCATCGCCGCCCTCGACGGTGAGGGCAAGGCTGGGATCGTGAACGGACAGGATCTTGCACATTCCGCCGCCGATGCGGATGATCTGCCACTGTTGGCTGTCCCCTGCCTGCGCCTCCCATTGCAGGACATTGCCGTCGTCGCCGGCGGTCATGAGCTTACCGCTGAGGCGCGACATGATGGTGTAATGCGCGCCGCTGATGACGTCTCCGTGCTCATCCGCAAAGGCTGCCCCTGCCGGGATCGCCGCCGCCGTTACCCCAAGAACCGCAGCCGTCAGCGCCGCTGCGATCGAATGCTGTTTCATGAAAATTCCCCGCTTTCTGTCATATCTGTCTCTTTTTGTGTGAACGGTTGATTTCCAACCGTTGTATTCTCTGTTTGTATTTAGTATACAATAAAATTCATAATTTGTCAATACACATTGTGAATCATAGGTGGACAGAATGCATCAGAAAATGCGCCGTTCCCATGTGGGGACAGCGCATTTTCCAGATAAAGAAAGATATAAAAGGGGAGGGAATCGTCAAATGTTGCAAACTATGGTTGTCGATCAACCGAGAGAATCAAAAGACGGGATCAGCTCTACGACGAATTTCAGGATGTTCAGGGAGTCTGTGGTATCGGTGACACCGTTCTTGTCCACGTCCGCATTCAGCTTGCTGCGGTCAGACAGGGTACCGCTGCCCAGCAGGTGCTTGTTGAGGGCGATGACATCCATGATGTCGATCTTACCGTCGTCGTTGACATCGCCAGCCATCGGTGCCGCCTGCGGAGCCGTCGGCTCGTTGGTCGGGTTCTCTGCGACAGTCGTTGTGGTGACGGTCTCGGTGGAGGTTGCCGGTGCTGCGGTGGTGTTGTCCTCAGCGGCAGTCGTTACGACCGGAGCTGCGGTGGATTCAGTGGTAGGTGCTTCTGTTGCAGGCTCTGTGGTCGTGGTTTCCGGTGCGGCCGTGGTCTGAACGCTGCCGTCCGTGGAGGTCTTGCCGTTTACGACCTTGGTGTCGTCCATCGTACCGCCGTAAACTTCAAAGTAAGAAGCCAGCTTGGAGGTATCGGTCTGGAGGAAGTAGTCGCCGGACGGGATATAGCAGATCGAGGAGTTGGTATCGAAGTTTGCGTACTGGCAGTCGGTGTTGACCTTCTGGGACTTGTCCTTGACAACGGTACCGTCCATGCTGCCCTTGCAGCCGTTGAGCACGTCGTTGAAGCTCTTGACAGCGCCGAGCTTGACCTCCATCGGGTTCTTGCAGTTCTCAAAGAGGTTGTACTCAGAGAAGATGTATGCATTCGCTCTCGGATTCATGCAATAGCTCGTCTGACCGCTGAAGATGTTGTTGTACATATGGATGTTGGCCTGACGTGCGAGAGGTCCTCTGGATTCGCACTTGTTCCAGTAGTTGTGGTGATAGGTCAGGTGGAACTGGAGGTTGGAGTCGGATGCGCCGACGAGGTTGGTCTTGTGGTAGCCCTCGTAGTAGCAATAGCTGTTGGTGAAGTACTGACCGCGCTTGAAGTCGCACGCGCCGTCGCCGCCTGCCTTATCGGATTCTGCCGGCTTGGAGATGGAGGGCTTGTAGAATTCGCAGTTGTGAACCCAGCAGCGCTCGACCGGTGCATTCAGCTTGGAGCTTTCCTGCACGCCTTCCATACCGACGCAGTCCTCAGGAACATTACGGAACGCAACATTGCGGATCTCGAAGCTCTTGCCGAGTTCCGGAGAAGTGGATTCGCACATGAAGTGGAAGCCCCAGCCGTCTACTGTCGCATCCGAACCGATGCCCTCGATGGTGATGTCCTTACCGGACTTCATTCTTGCCATACCGCCGTTGTCGCCAACGCTGCCGCCCAGATCGGTGGAGTCGTATGCGGTCACACCAGCCGGTGCCTTGACATCGCCGATGATGCGGACAACGAGCGGTGTGCCGTCCTCAGCGAGCTTCTTGATGATGCCGGCATTGGTATTGGGCTTGGTGCCGCCGTTGGCAGTCTTGCCGCCGCCGATGTCCTGACCTACGGAGTTCAGGATGTTGCCGATACCGGTGACCTTGGTGCCGTCCTTGGAGGTGACGGAAACGGTGTCCTTGTTGTCATTGGTGACATAGAGGACGATCGCGCCGGGCTTCAGGGTACCCTGGTCGGTGTAAGCGCCGACGCCCGCGGTGTAATTGTAATGCGCATAACCGGAACGATCCTGTGCATTGACTTCCAGACCGCTCTGGGTGATGGTGCCCTTGGCAGTGGTCAGGGATACGGAGTAAGTACCTGCCGGAACGCCCGGAATATCGACACGCAGACCATCGCTGGTATCGCGCACGAGGTACTGGAGATCGTCGCCGGTCAGGGTGCCGTTGACAGCGCCGGAGTAGGAAACGCCGGTCACATCGGAATCCTTGACACCGGAGTAAACCACATACAGCATCTCATTCCAGCCGCCTGCGCTCACGACCTTGATGCCGTTGAGGTTGACATTGCTGCCGGAGGAGGAAGGCTGTGCGGTCGTTGCGGTCGGCTGCTGCTGTGTCTGCTGACCGGACGGTGCGGTGGTGGAGACCGGAGCAGTCACAACACTGCCGCCGCTTGCGGAGAGTGCCATGTAGAACAGGTTCACGGCATCAGCCTTGGTGAGGGTGTGCTTGCCGGCGGAAACGTCTGCAGTGATGACGCCGTTGGAAGCGGTCAGCTTGTTGCCGTCGAGCTTGACGGTCGCTGCACTCTCGCCGAATACGAGTGTCAGCTTGCCGTTGGACGGTGCGGTGAACTCAATGGAGGTCGAGCTTTCCATCTTCAGGCACTGTGTCAGTGTCTGACCGTCATAGGTGACAGTTCCCTTCTGCGAGGAGAGATTGCCGGTGATGGCATAGAAACTGCTGGAAGTGCCGTCCTTGGTGAAATTATGCACATAGGCAGAACCGGAGACTGGTGTCTGACCGGACGGTGCGGTGGTGGAAACAGACGGTGCAGTGGTGGATACAGACGGTGCCGTCGTGGAAACTGCCGGTGCTGTGGTCACGGCCGGAGTAGTTGCCACCGGTGCGGAGGTCTGATCCGTAAAGCCGGAGCCGATCGCCTTGATGGAATCGCTGTAGGACTTGAGGGCTGCCTTGAGCTTGGTGTTTACATGATAATCAGCGTCGTCCACGGAATTATCGAATGTCCACTTGAAGTCGCCGCCCTGTACACGGCCTGCATTGGCGCTGACCTTGTTCGGAACGTCCTTGGCAGCGTCCGGTGTGTAGCTGTACATGATGCCGGAATCGGTATCGAAGTTGTTATAGGTCGAGCCGCCGCTCTTGGCCTTGACGGAGGACGGGACTTTCTCATTGCGGGCGGAAGCCACATACACGTCGAAGCTGCTGCTGTTGTCGGCATAGGTGACAAGCCCCTTGGCGCCGATGATCTCGTTGCCGTAAGCCTTGATGATGCCGCCGGTCTCGCCGGAGAGGACGGCGCCGCCCTCAGAACCCTGGCTGGAGATCAGGAACGGATTCGGGCAGTTGCGGAAGTAGTTGTTCTCCGCAAAGCAGGATGCGCCCATCGTCACGCCGATGCCGTACTTCGCATTGCCGTCGAAATAGTTGTTGTAGGAGTGAACGGTGCAGGTACGGATACGCGGATGACGGGAGTCGGAATGGTCGTACCAGTTGTGGTGATAGGTGATGTAGTTATTGACAGTCTCGGACTTCATGCCCTGCAGGTTGCACTTGCCGCAGTCCCAGAAGTGGTTGTAGGAGTGGGTGATATAGGTGGAAGTCTTGGTATCGAGTGCGCCGTCGCCCTTGGCCTGGTCAGCGTCAGAGCCTGCATCACCGTATAACATATCGCAGTGGTGAACACAGATGTGTTCGTTGCCTGCCGGCAGGCTGACATCGTCGCCCTCACTGGAAGTTCAGTTCATGAAGCCGATGTTTCTGACCTCTCAGTTGGAGCTTTTTTTCAGCACCAGTCCGAAGCCGTTGAATGTGGTATCCATAC
>JAFPXW010000099.1 GCA_017394565.1 Oscillospiraceae bacterium
CGCCGGAGCAGTGCCCGCAGTGCAAGGTTTCCGGAGATAAATTCGTAGAACAGGCTGAAACCAAGACCTACGTCTGTCCGGTCTGCGGCTATGTGCATGAAGGCACGGAGCCGCCGGAGAAGTGCCCGCAGTGCGGTGTTGCCGGTGAGAAGTTCATCGTCAAGGACAAGGACGAAAAGCTGGAATTTGCCTGCGAACACGTCCTCGGCGTTGCCAAGGCTGTGACGGATCCGGAGATCATCGAAGGCCTGCGTTCCAATTTCACCGGTGAATGTTCCGAAGTGGGTATGTACCTGGCGATGGCAAGAGTGGCTTTCCGCGAGGGCTATCCGGAGATCGGTATGTACTGGGAAAAAGCAGCTTACGAGGAAGCGGAGCACGCTGCCAAGTTCGCTGAGCTGCTCGGCGAGATCGTTTCGGACTCCACCGAGGAGAACCTGCGCGTGAGAATGCTCGCAGAGCAGGGCGCTACCGAGGGCAAGCTGAAGCTTGCCAAGCGTGCCAAGGAGCTGAATCTCGATGCGATCCATGATACCGTTCATGAGATGGCTCGCGACGAAGCACGCCACGGCAAGGCATTTGAAGGTCTGCTCAGACGTTATTTCGGCTGATCGGGAAATCTTTCAGGAGCGTTATTGATATTATTATAACGTACTGTAGGGGGGAGCAGGCGGTTGTCTGCTCCCTCACTCATCAGCTATGGGAAATGTGTACAATCATTCCCTATTTACTTTGTGCATATTTCCGGTTTTTAGATTTTTTTCAAGAAAAAGTGTCAAATTTTACCCCCTATTGGTGTCTAACTTAATAGAACGCCTCACACGGCGGATCCGTTTCGTTACAAATGCATCGATCCACGCACACATCACCCAATAGGAGGTTTTACCATGGAAAGCTATCAGGCTACAAGAGAGATCATGTTCAACCGCATCCGCACCCTGCGCAAGCGCGAACACTACACACAGAGCGAGATGGCACAGCGGCTCCAGATCAGCCGCCGCACCTATGCCAATTACGAGCGCGGCGTTCACGCCATGCCCGTGGAGGTGCTGGTCGTCATCGCAGATACATTCGGCACGAGTCTGGATTATCTCACAGGCCGTGTACCGGATGCGCACTAAAGCGCTGCATTTCTCAGGCGTCGGCTGCACCGGCAAGGAGTGACTATTCATGCAGAAACGTATCGGGATCATCATCGGCAAGATCTACAAGGAGATCAACCGCCAGCATCTGTGCGGCATCCTTGAGGAAGCCTATGCCCACGGCGTGAGCGCGTATGTCTTTACGCTCACGGAGGAAAGCGGCGATTCCACCATCGCTGTCGGCGAGAGAAATTTATTCAGTATGATCAATTTCTCCATGCTCGATGGCATCCTGTTTCTGCCCTACACGCTGTCCTCTACCCCGTACAGCGACTATATCCAGCGCTTCTTACAGGAAAACTGCTCGCTGCCGATCGTTCGTGTCGGCACGGAAACGCAGCCCTTCCCTTCCATCTGGTACCATGACCGCAGCGAAATGGCCGAGATCACACGGCACCTGATCGTGCATCACGGCTGCCGCAATATGATCTGTCTGACCGGCCAGTCATTCCAGACAGTTTCGCATGAACGTCTGGCAGGCTTCCGCGACGCACTCGATGAAGCCGGCATCCCCTTTCGTGAGGAAAACGGGATCTTCGGCGATTTCTGGATCTATACCGCGCAGAATCTCGCACGCGAGATCGCTGACGGCATCCGTCCAAAACCGGATGCTGTGGTCTGCGCCAACGATACCATGGCGATCGCACTCTGCGACTCGCTGAAAGAGCATGGGCTGAATGTCCCCGACGATATCATCGTCACCGGCTACGACGGCACCCTCGAAGCGCAGATCCATGTGCCGTCGATCACCACCTACCGGACTTCCTGGCGTCAGCTCGGCCGAAATGCCTATGCCCTGCTGCACAAGCTCATCACCGGCGAGGTCATCGAGCCGCAGGTGCAGGAGCGCGGTACCCTCATGTGCCGCAAAAGCTGCGGATGCGTCGAAAACATTGCGCAGGAAGAGCAGCTCAAGGAACTGAGCTACCAGCAGATGGAGGACAGCTTCCTCGACAGCAATCTTTCCACGCACCTGCTGTCCTGCAACAATCTCGACAGCTTCGTGCGGACCATGTACGACAATATGTATGTCTTCCTCGATCCGGCGTACTACGACAAGCAGCAGTTCTGCCTGTGTCTGTGCGATGACTGGGATACCGGCTCGATGCCGGACTACAGCTTCCACGACTACCGCACGCAGGGCTATTCGGAGCAGATGATGCTGATGTGCTACAACGGCAATCACCTCAGCTTCCCGCTGACCGACATGGTACCAACCGACCTGATGCGCTCGGAAATCCCGACCGTGACGTTCTTTACGGCGGTGCATTTCCAGGATCGCTGTTTCGGCTATTCTGCGCTGCAATTCCGCGGCGTGGCAGACGGATTCAATGCGCATTATCTGCGCTTCTGCCGCGAGGTGAATAACGGTCTGGAATTCCTGCGTGTCCAGAATGCCCTGCGTTCGCTGGCCTACCACAACCTGCTGACACAGGTGCGCGACACCATGACGGGACTTTACAATCTGAAAAGCCTGCCGCACATCTGGGTGGATTACGTCCGGAATGTGCAGGAATCCGGCGAACACGCCTTCTGGGTGGCACTGTCCATCACAGGGCTGTACCGTCTGACGGAATCGCATGGTTCGCTTGCCAAGGACAAGCTGCTGGTGACGTTTTCGGAGCAGATGCAGAATGTTTGCAGCCACGGCGAAAAATGCCTGCGTGCCGGTGAGGGCGACTTCCTGATCCTCGGCAGCGAGCCGGCTTCGTCACATTATCACAATCTGCTCGTGCAGAATCTGCGTGAGCAATTTGAACAGCACCAGAATGCCCTTGGACAGACGCATCTGCCGCTGCAATACGCGATCGCACTCGAGGAACGGATGCCGCGTGCGCCGCAGGATGCCGAAAAGGCTGCCCTGACGCTGCTGTCCAAGGCGAAAGCCACGCAGCCGACGTACTCCGAGCAGCTTCATTACGCCGATCTTGCGGATCTGCGCCGGAGCATTTACAAGAATCCGGAACGCGACTGGTCGCTGGCGATGTGCGCGGAGCTTCTGAATATTTCCAGCTCCTATTTCCACCGCATCTACCAGAAAGCATTCGGCGTCAGCTGTGCGAGCGACATTCACCGCAGCAAGCTCGAACACGCGAAATTCCTGCTGCTCCACACGTCCGATACCTTGCAGGAGATCGCCGGAAAGTGCGGCTATGATTACTCCCACTTCATGCGGACCTTCAAGAAGGAATTCGGCATGACGCCGACGGAATACCGGCGCGGCAAAAATGACTGAGCTTCCCGAAGCGTTTCCCGGCTCTCCCCGGGGAACGCTTTTTTGAAGACTCAGAACCTGTCCACACAGGGGGCTGCACCTGCTTGCTTTCTAATACGAATCTCTAACCGAACCAATGAAAACGAAACAGACCGCCTATCCGGGCGGTCTGTTTTTTCAACCTTTCTTCTGCGCAAAGAATTTCTTCATTGTGAAACGCCGCATGATCGTGTAGGCGATCACCAGCGCCGCCGCAGTTGCCATCCAGCTCAGCGGATAGGCCTTGAGCAGTGTGGAAAAATCCTGCTGCTGCTGGAACGCCGTATAAACCCATGTGATCCGCACGCCGCAGATCCCGGCCATGCAGATGATCGCCGGAACGAATGAACGTCCATAACCGCGCATACAGCCGGATACAATTTCGATCACCACATTGATTCCCTCCGACAGCAGCACATACTTCAGGCGGATCATGCCTACCGAGATCACGGCCGCATCCGAATTGAAAATGTGCAGCAAGGGCTTCCCCAGCAGCAAAATCAACAGCGACATCGAAACCGTGATGACCATATCCTGCAAAAACGCGATCTTGGTCGCCTTGATGCAGCGCTCCGGCTGGTTCGCACCGAAATTCTGCCCGACAAACGTCGTACACGCCTGCCCGAAGGAATTCAGGATGTAATACGCAAAGATCTCGATATTAAATGCCGCCGAGGATGCCGCCATGACATCGCTGCCCAGCTTATTGATGGAGGACTGGATGATGATGTTGGAAATCGCGAACACCATGCCCTGCACGCCTGCCGGCAGTCCGATCGAGATCATGGATCCCAGCAGCTTGCCGTCCATCCGGAGACTGGAGAACGAAAACCGGATCTCGGAGGTTTCCTTCATCAGGAAATAAATCAGCAGCACCGAGCTGATGAGATTCGACAGCACTGTCGCCAATGCCACGCCATTGACGGTCATTTTCAGCACCAGCACAAAAAACAGATTCAGCAGCACATTGATGATGCCCGATGTCAGCAGGCAGATCAGCGGCGTCTGGGTATTACCGTGGCTGCGGAAAATTGCCGAGGAAAAGTCATACAGCAGGATCACCGGCATTCCGGCAACGTACACGCGGAAATACAGCAGTGCCATATCGAACACGTCGTCAGGGATCGACATCCGGCTGAGGATCTGCCGCGACGCCAGCTCACACAGCACCGCAAACACGATGCCGCCGGCAAACGCAAACAACAGCGCGGTATGAACGGCTTTTTTCACTCGCTCCTGCTCACGCTGTCCGATGAGCTTTGCAATGACGACATTTGCACCGATCGAAATGCCCGTGAACAGGCTGAGGATCAGCGCAATGACCGGGGTATTGCTGCCGACGGCTGCCATGGCATTCTTGCCGACGAAACGCCCGACGACCGCAATGTCCGCCGCATTAAAAAGCTGCTGCAGGATCCCCGTTGCTGCCAGCGGCAGCGCGAACCCCATCAGCTTGTCCCCGATCGAACCATGCAGCATATCCATATTCTTCTTCATTTTCACATCTCCATGATACAGTTTGTCTAAAATTCAACATATTTTATTATACTACATCACCATGAGAATGTCAAATAAGTTTTTTTCAACGGGTATCAAAACGTTTTTATGACATTCATTGTAACGACTCCTCCCCTACCGTTTTTGTGAATTACGGACAGTTTTATGGTTTGATTTCGCGGAAACGAGCATCTGATTTCACAAAGTTGTCCTTCACCTATTGACAATTGTCCTCGGAAATGGTATGATAATAGCAGAACAAAGACGTTCACTACAGGCTTATTGTCTGCGGTGAACGTCTTTTTTATTTTCATAGTCAATGAAGAAAGGGTGGAATCGCATGGACAATTTCAGAAAGGAAACTCCCTACGATGCACAGGGGCTTTACAGCCCCGCTTTTGAGCATGAAAACTGCGGCATCGGTGCCGTTGTCAACCTGAAGGGCTACCGTTCCCGCCGTGTCGTGGAGGACGCGCTTGCCATCGTTGAAAAGCTCGAACACCGCGCCGGAAAAGATGCTGAGGGCAAGACCGGTGACGGCGTCGGCATCCTCACACAGATCCCGTATGCTTACTTTCAGAAGCAGGCAAAGGCGCTTGGGTTTGAGGTCGGCGAGGAGGGGGATTTCGGTGTCGGGATGTTCTTCTTTCCGCAGAATGAACTGAAATGTGCGCAGGCTCGCAAGCTGTTTGAGATCATCACCGAAAAGAACGGTATGCAGTTCCTCGGCTGGCGCGAGGTTCCGTCCGATCCGGAGATCCTCGGCACCCGTGCGAGAGAGAGTATGCCGCACATCATGCAGGGATTTGTGGCGCGTCCGGAGGAATGTCCGGCAGGGCTGGAATTCGACCGGAGGCTCTACATCATCCGCCGCGAATTCGAGCAGTCGAACGAACTGACCTACGTCTGCTCTCTGTCGAGCCGCACGATCGTCTACAAGGGAATGTTCCTCGTCCACGAGCTGCGCCGGTTCTATCACGATCTTCAGCAGGATGAATTTACATCCGCCATCGCGATGGTACATTCGAGATTCTCGACCAACACCACCCCCAGCTGGCAGAAGGCACACCCGAACCGCTTCATGGTCCACAA
Source organism: Oscillospiraceae bacterium (assembly GCA_017394565.1). Classification (GTDB taxonomy): domain Bacteria; phylum Bacillota; class Clostridia; order Oscillospirales; family Ruminococcaceae; genus UBA3855. Next base: position 5,986 of record JAFPXW010000099.1, read on the forward strand.
CGGCGAGATCAACACCATCACCGGCAACGCCGACAAGATGCTCGCCCGCGAGGAAACCATGTCCTGCACCGCCCTCCAGGACGAGATGTCCCGCATCCTCCCTGCCATCAATGCAGACGGTTCGGATTCGGCGCGGCTGGACAATGCGCTCGAATTCCTCGTCATGTCCGGAATGCCGCTGCCGAAGGCTGTCATGATCATGATCCCGGAGCCGTGGAAAAATAACCGTACCCTCTCCCAGGACAAGCATGATTTTTACCAGTACTACGCGACCATGATGGAACCGTGGGACGGGCCGGCTTCGATCATTTTCTCCGACGGCGATGTCATGGGCGCTGTTCTCGACCGCAATGGTCTGCGCCCGTCGCGCTACTGCATCACGGCTGACGGATTCCTCGTGCTGTCGTCCGAAACCGGATGTATCGACATTCCGCCGGAGATGATCGTCAAGAAAGATCGCCTGCGTCCCGGCAAAATGCTCCTTGCCGACACCAAGCAGGGCCGACTCATCGACGACAGCGAGATCAAGCATACCTACGCTTCTTCCCAACCCTACGGCGAATGGCTCGACTGCAACCTCGTGACGCTTGAGGAGCTTCACATCCCGAACCAGAAGGTTCGCATCTACTCCCACGAGGAGCTCGTTCAGCAGCAGAAAGCATTCGGCTATTCCTACGAGGACATCCGCCGCAGCATCCTGCCGATGGCGACGACCGGTTCCGAGCCGATCGCGTCGATGGGCAGTGATATTTCGCTTCCGCCGCTGGACAAGGAGCAGCCGCCGCTGTTTAATTATTTCCGGCAGCTGTTCGCGCAGGTCACCAATCCCCCGTTCGATGCCATCCGCGAGGAGATCGTGACCGACACGACCGTCTATATCGGTGAGGACGGCAATCTGCTCACCGAACAGCCTGAAAACTGCCGCGTTCTGAAAATCGAGAACCCCATCCTTTCCGAAACGGATATGCTCAAGATCAAGGCGCTGCACACGGATGGGCTCAAATCTGCCGTCATCCCGATCACCTTCTACATCGGCACCACGCTCGAACGTGCCATCGAACGCCTTTTCATCGACGCGGACAAGGCTTACCGTGCCGGAGCGAATATCCTCATCCTCTCCGACCGCGATGTCGATGCGTCGCGCTGTGCGATCCCCTCGCTGCTGGCGGTGGCGGCATTGCAGCAGCATCTGGTTTCCACCAAGAAGCGCACTGCGGTCTCGATCATTCTGGAGAGCGCAGAGCCGCGCGAAGTGCATCATTTTGCGGCGCTGCTCGGCTATGGCGCGTGCGCGGTCAACCCGTACCTTGCACACGAGACCATCCATGACCTCATCCGCACCCACCAGCTTGACAAGGATCACTACGCTGCGGAGGACGATTACAACAGCGCCGTCCTGCACGGTATTGTCAAAATCGCTTCCAAGATGGGCATTTCGACCATCCAGTCGTATCAGGGCAGCAAGCTGTTTGAGGCCGTCGGCATTTCGCGCGACGTGATCGACCGTTACTTCCGCGGCACCGTCAGCCGCATCGGCGGCATCGGTCTGAAAGATCTGAGCCGCCGCACCGAACGGCTGCACCGTGCAGCCTTCGATCCGCTTGGTCTGCACACGGAGAATTCCCTCATCAGCCGCGGACTGCATCAGCTTCGCAGCGGAAAATCCGAGCATCTGTACACCCCGCAGACCATCCACCTCCTCCAGGAGGCCACCCGCACCGGCAATTACGACCTGTATCGTCAGTACTCGCAGGCGCTTCACAGCGAGGACAAGAAAATGACCTTGCGGAGTCTGCTGGACTTCCGGTTTGACGAAAACGGCGGTATTCCACTGGAGGAAGTCGAGAGCGTGGAAAGCATCTGCCATCGCTTCAAGACGGGTGCGATGTCCTACGGTTCGATCTCGCAGGAAGCGCACGAATGTCTTGCGCTGGCGATGAATCAGATCGGCGGCAAGTCGAATTCCGGTGAGGGCGGCGAATCTCCCGACCGTCTGCAATCTGACCGCTGCTCCGCAATCAAGCAGGTGGCTTCCGGCCGGTTCGGCGTGACCTCGGAATATCTGGTTTCCGCCAAGGAGATCCAGATCAAGATGGCACAGGGGGCAAAGCCCGGCGAGGGCGGTCATCTGCCGTCGGAGAAGGTATACCCGTGGATCGCCAAAACACGTCATTCCACCGCTGGTGTCGGGCTGATCTCACCGCCGCCGCACCATGATATTTATTCCATCGAGGATCTCGCACAGCTCATCTACGACCTGAAAAATGCGAACCGCGATGCGAGAATTTCCGTCAAACTCGTGTCCGAAGCTGGTGTCGGCACCGTTGCCGCCGGTGTCGCAAAGGCCGGCGCACAGGTCGTTCTCATTTCCGGCTACGACGGCGGAACGGGCGCTGCA
>JAFPXW010000100.1 GCA_017394565.1 Oscillospiraceae bacterium
ATAAAAAAATTCCTCCTTTTCCGCAGGATATGACGCAGAAAAGAAGGAAAGGGAGCCTGCACGCGCAGACTCCCGCTTTTCTCAGGTCATACGAAGCGGGATGCGAAACCTGCACCGCAAGGGTTTTACCCTTTTCGTCCCACCGGCAACTCCCCGTCCGACAGGCACTTAACGCGCAAGCTTCTACTCTGTGTATGGATTGCTCTATATTCAGCCGTTACTGATTAATATGCAGTATCGACCAGAATATCGTACATATGATCAATGAAAGGCTTCTTCATTGCAAGACCTTCCTGCAGATCAATGTCATAAACCTTACCGTCCTTCATGCCGACGATGCGGTTGCCGATGCCCTCAGCCAGCAGTTCAACTGCATGGTAGCCCATTTCAGTTGCAACCACACGGTCACGGACTGTCGGTGCGCCGCCGCGCTGTACATGACCCAGGACGGTTGCTCTGGACTCGATGCCAGTCATTTCCTGGATCTCACGGGCGATATTCTCCGTCTGACCAACGCCCTCTGCGACCACGATGATGAAGTGATGCTTGCCGCCCTTTTCATTCTTGGTCTTGGTCATCTTCGCAGCGATCGCGTTCAGATCATACGGGCGCTCCAGCGTGATGGCAGCCTCAGCGCCGGTTGCGATGGCAACGTTCACAGCGATGTAGCCTGCACGTCTGCCCATAACCTCAACTACGGAGCAGCGGTCGTGGGACTGTGTGGTGTCGCGGAGCTTGTCGATCATCTCAACAGCTGTGTTCATGGCAGTATCATAACCGATGGTGTATTCAGTACACTGGATATCATTGTCGATGGTGCCGGGAACGCCGATGCACGGGATCCCCAGGCTGGACAGATCGCCTGCGCCGCGGAAGGAACCGTCGCCGCCGATGACTACCAGACCTTCAAGACCGATCTCGTCGCAGACAGCCTTGCCCTTCATCACGCCGTCCATATTACGGAACTCAGGGCATCTTGCGGTATACAGGAACGTACCGCCGCGCTGAATGATACCGGATACGGTTCTCGCGTTCATATCTACGAATTCACGGTTGAGCAGGCCGACATAACCTCTCTGGATGCCGACTACTTCCATGCCCTTAGAAAGAGCTGCACGAGTAACGGCTCTGACAGCCGCGTTCATACCCGGCGCATCGCCGCCGCTTGTCAAAACACCGATCTTTTTCATAATCTACATTCTCCATTCTGCCTGTGGCAAAAATTAACCTTTACTTTTTTATTTTACAACATTTCCGTCATTCTGTCAAGTCCTTTTTGTTAATTCTTTGACGGATTCTACTTATTTTTATGAATGTCTCCCGTTCGGCGGCTCGATCAGGCCGAGCTGTTCCGGCGGAAAAAGCGTGCAAATCTGTCTGAAGGCGTGTTCTGAAATATCCATAAACAGCGGTACTTTCGTAGTAGTGTAGGCTTTTCGCGGCACGACGTAAAGGACGATGCGTGTTTCACCGGGAAACGCCCGGCAAAGCTCCGGCAGCTGCTGAGCCGCCCGGATATCCTCCTGCCGCAGCAGCTTTACGCACAGAGCCATCTGGCGGAACATCTGCGGAAACTCCTCCTGCGCACGGATGCTCTCGCAGATGATCGTCACGCCGTCGTCCTTGTGGTTGACCTTGCCGGTCAGATATACGAGGCGTTCGCGTGTCAGGCGCCCAGCGGAATTTTCATAAAGCCGCGGAAAGACGACAGCTTCCATCGCCGAATGCTGATCCTCGATCGTGAGAAATGCCATGTCCTCGCCCTTTTTTGTCGTATAGCGTTTGATGCCCTGCAGGATGCAGAGCGTCCGGACCGGCGCACCTTCCGGAAGCGACGCGATCTCCTGCAAATGCTTGACGTGCAGAAGCTTGGCGGTCCAGTCGATGGCTTCGAGCGGATGCCCGGAAATATACATTCCACAGGCTTCCTTCTCCAGTGCAAGCAGCTGTGTGAGCGCATATTCCTCCGCCGGAGGCACAGTGAGGTCGCCGGCTGTGGACATTTCCGCTTCGCCGAATAAGCTCATCTGTCCCTCGATTGCCGGTGTTTCCGCACCGCTGACCTGATCCATGACGTCCTCATAGTACAGCAGCATCTGGCGGCGTGTGCAGTCGAGTCCGTCGAGTGCCCCGGCCTGGATCAGCGGCAGGAGCATTCGTTTGGTAAGTCCCTGCCCTGACATACGTCGGCAGAAATCCACGAAACTGCGGTAATTGCCATTTTTCCGGCGTTCCAGATTGATCCGGTCAATGAGTCCCCTGCCGATGCCCTTGATCGCCTGCAAGCCGAACAGGAGCTTCCCGTCCTGATAGGAAAAACCGTAGCTTCCGGCATTCACATCCGGCGGGCAGACCGGGACGCCTGCTGCGCGGCATTCCTCGCGATATGCCAATAATTTGCTGCTGTCCTGCAAAACGCTCGTCATCAGTGCCGCCACGTAATCCCCGAAATAATGGCATTTCAGGTAAGCTGTCTGGTAGGCGACCAATGCATATGCGGCAGCATGGGACTTATTGAACGCATACGACGCGAAGCTCTCCATCTGGTCAAAGATTTGGTTTGCGATGTCCTCCGGGATCCCATTTGCGATGCAGCCGACACAGCCGTCCTTCGGATCGTCTGTTCCGTAAAGAAATACCTGGCGTTCGCGGATCATTTCCTCGTGCTTTTTCTTTGCCATGTTGCGGCGCACGATGTCAGCGCGTCCGTAGCTGTAGCCTGCGAGCTTCCGGCAGATCTCCATGACCTGCTCCTGGTAGACGATACAGCCGTAGGTGACGTTCAGGATGCTCTCCAGCATGGGGTGCAGGTAGGTGATCTGCGCTGTTCCGTGCCGGTAGCGGATATACGTCCCGATGCTGTCCATCGGTCCTGGGCGGTACAGGGCCAGCGCGGCGATGATGTCCTGCATATGCTCCGGTCTGAGCGCCATCAGGAAGCTGCGCATTCCGTCGCTTTCGAGCTGAAACACGCCCGACGTGTTCCCGTCGGCGATCAGCTTGTACACCGCCGGATCGTCAAGCGGGATGCGGCTGACGGAGAATTCCGGATCGTGCCGCCGGATGGAGCGTTCCGCTTCGTGGATGATCGTGAGGTTGCGCAGTCCGAGAAAATCCATTTTCAGGAGTCCCAGACGTTCCAGCACGGTCATGGTATACTGGGTGACGATGGTCTCGTCATTTTTTTGCAGCGGTACCAGGTCACTCAGCGGCGATGCGGCGATCACGACACCGGCGGCGTGTGTGCTGACGTGCCGCGGCATTCCCTCCACCTGGAGTGCCATATCGACCAGCGAATGTACCTGGTCATTCGACTCATACAAGGCGTGCAGCTCCTTGCGGTCACGCAGGGAATCCGCAAGCGGCCGGAACGGATCGATCATTTTTGCAACAGTGTCGCAAATATTGTGCGGCACCGTCATGACACGCCCGACATCGCGGATGGCGGCACGGGCTTTCATCGTATCGAAAGCGATGATCTCCGCCACATGATCCGCGCCGTAACGCCTGGTGACGTATTCCTTGACTTTCGGACGGCCTTCGATGCAGAAGTCGATGTCAAAGTCCGGCATACTGACACGTTCCGGATTCAGGAAACGCTCGAACAGGAGCTGATTGGCGATCGGATCAATGCCGGTGATCCCGATGCAGTAGGCGCACAGGCTTCCGGCACCCGAACCTCGTCCCGGCCCGACCGGGATATCCTGGCTTCTGGCATAGCGGATGAAATCCCAGACGATCAGAAAGTAATCCACGAACCCCATCTGCTCAATGACAGAAAGCTCGTATTGCAGCCGCTGCTGCACTTCCGGTGAGGGATGCTCGCCGTAACGCTTCTGCATCCCCTTCTGGCAGAGTGCACGGAAATATGCCGTGTTGTCGTTCACGCCCTCCTGTACAAAATGCGGCAGCTTCCGTTCACCGAAGCGAAATTCCACATTGCAGCGGTCTGCGATGCGCCGTGTGTTGGTCAGCGCCTCCGGAACGGCATGGAACAGCGATTCCATCTCCGCAGTGCTTTTGAGGTAGAACTCATTCGTCGAAAAGCCCATGCCGTGGGGTTCGTCGATGGTTCGTCCGGTCTGCACAGCAAGCAGGACCTTCTGCATCTGCGCATCGGATTTCTGCAAATAATGCGCATCGTTCGTCGCAGCAAGCGGAATGCCGGTTTCGCGCGAGATCCGCATCAGAAGCGGCAGAACCTGGCGTTCCTCCGGGACACCGTGATTCTGGATCTCCAGGAAGAAATTGTCCCTGCCAAAAATGTCCTGATACTGCAATGCGGCACGTTTTGCGCCCTCATAGTCGCCGTCCAGCAGCAGGCGCGGGATCCAGCCGACAATGCACGCAGACAGGCAGATCAGCCCCTTGTGGTACTTCCGGAGCAGCTCCAGATCCACGCGCGGCTTCTTGTAAAAGCCCTCGATATTCGACAGCGACACCAGCTTGACGAGATTCCGGTAGCCTTCCTCATTTTCACACAGCAGGATCAGGTGGTAGCTCTTGCCGTCGAGCGCCTGGTCGCGGTCAAAACGGGTACGCTGCGCCTGGTAGACCTCACAGCCGATGATCGGCTTGATACCGGCTTTTTTGGCTGCGTCGTAAAAAGCGACAGCGGCGTACAGATTCCCGTGATCGGTGACGGCGACCGCAGTCTGTCCGTGTGACCTGACCGTTTCGCAAAGCCCTTGCAGCCGGCACGCGCCGTCGAGCAGACTGTACTCACTGTGAACGTGCAGATGGACAAATGCTTCAGCCTGCACCGCCATCCCCCTTTCGATAACGCTCCGCAATGGCCGCAAGCCTACGGAATCGGTGGTTTACGCCGGAACGTCCGATCGGTTTCGAGAGCAGTTCCGAGAGTTCTGCCAGACTCAGATGCGGATTTTCGGTGCGCAGTTCCGCAAGCTCACGCAGTTCCGGTGACAACTCCTGCATCCCGTCGTGTTCGATGATGGTCTCGATGTCGCGGACCTGTTTCTCGGATGCGGAAATGACCTTGTCGATGTTCGCCATATCGCAGTTGTTCATGCGGTTCACGCGGTTCTTGACCTCCTTGTCGATCTGGATGTCGATGAGGTCCAGTGTACAGCGCTGTGCGCCGATAAAGGTCAGCAGATCGCCGATCTCCTCGTACATTTTCAGGTAAGCGGCATAGGCGTAGCGGCGTCGGATGACATTCGGGTGAACGCCGACGCTGTACAGCAGATCGCACAGATCCGTGCAGAGGGCTTCCGTGGGCGTTGTGAATTCGAGGTGATACTCTTTTTGCGGATCGGTGATGCTTCCGCACGTCAGGAACACGCCGCCGAGGAACATTCCGATGCTGTTTGTCGGGAGATTGCGCATATCGATGCGGCGTTCCTCGTGAATGTGGAAACGATGCCGGATGGCAGTTACATATTCTTCGCCTGTGATGCGGTATATATGCAAAATATCGCCATTTTTTCGCGGCTTTGTTTCGATTTTCAGCGGAACGGATGCACCGAATACGGTTTTCATCAGCACCGGAAAGACCGAATCAAAAACATCGCTCTCGCTTTTCAGAACGATCTCCTCGCGTGTGACAGTCCGTCCGAACAGCAGCATTCCGTACAGACAGGCAAAGCGCTTGTCCTGATCGTTGATGGTATTCCGGATACATTCCCGAACGTTATGAGAAAATGACATGACAGATCACCCCAGATAACACATACGCCGCCCGTAGGCGGTGTATGCGGTCGATTTATTTTGCGATATCGCGGTGCAATTTGTGGACGCGGTAGCCCTTCTGCCGGATCGCTTCACCGGTCAGCTCCGCGAAGGTCACACTTCTGTGCTTGCCGCCCGTGCAGCCAAAGGCAACGACCAGCTGACTCTTGCCCTCTGCGATATACAGCGGTAGCAGAAATTCCAGCAGATCCGTGACCTTCTGCAAAAGCTTCTGCGACTGCGGAAACTTCATCACATAATCCCGCACGATCTGCTCGCAGCCGGTATGGGTTTTCAACTCCGGAATATAGTACGGATTCGGCACACAGCGCACGTCGAACACAAGGTCCGCTTCCGTCGAAACGCCGTACTTGAACCCGAACGACATGACCTTGATGAGCATAGAATCCGTCGTATTATCGAGGAAGATCTCGCGGATCTCCTCACCAAGCTGTGCAGTGCTCAGACGGGACGTTTCGATATAATAATCCGCGATCGCCTGCAGCGGCTGGAGCTGCTCACGTTCCAGCTGGATCGCCTCCGGGAGCGAGCTGCACCGTTCGGCAAGCGGATGACGGCGGCGTGTTTCCTTGTAACGGCGCAGCAGGATCTCATCGGACGCTTCGGTGTAGATCACCTTCAGCTGTTCGTGAAGCTCGCTGCGAAGGGATTTGAGCGTTGTATACACATCCGCGAACATATCGCCGGTGCGGATATCGACGGCGATGGCGACTTTGTTCAGGCTGCCGCCTGTCTGATCGCAGATGTCCACGAATTTCGGGATCAGCAGCGGCGGCAGATTGTCGATGCAATAGAAACCGATGTCCTCCATCACACGCATGGCCGTCGATTTGCCCGATCCGGACATTCCTGTAATAATGACTAATTGCATATCATCACTTCCCTGCCGGATCGCCGAGTAGGATCGGCTCCAGCTCCAGCTTATAGCCTGTTTTTTCATTCACGATGCGTCTGACGTCCTTGCAGAGCTGCAGCACATCCGCGCAGGTCGCATTGTCACGGTTGATAACGAAGCCTGCGTGTTTTTCGCTGACCTGTGCGCCGCCGACGGAATAGCCCTTCAGACCGCACTGATCGATCAGCGCCGAGGCATAGTTCCCGACCGGACGCTTGAATGTGGAACCGGCACTGGGATAATTCAGCGGCTGCTTTTCATTGCGGCGTGCAAGAAAATCCTGCATTTTTGCGGTGATCTCAGCCTGATCGCCTGCTTCAAGCTGCATCGTGACTGTGAGAATGACGTTGTCCGTGTGATCTGTAAACCAGCTGTGCCGATAGGATAACTCCAGATCACACGCACGGCGTTCCCTGATCTCGCCATTTTTGTCCAGATAGGTGCAGGAGGTCACGATCTGGCTCATTTCGTAGTTGTAGGCACCGGCATTCATAAAGAGTGCGCCGCCGATCGAGCCGGGGATACCGGAAAGTCCTTCCATGCCGGTTCTGCTGTGTTCTTCGGCAGTTTTGGCAGCCTTGACGAGTGTTGCGCCGGCTTCGCAGACCATGGTCCGGCTGTCCTCCATCCGGATAGCAGAAAAATCATTCCCGATATGCAGGATCAGACCACGATAGCCGGCATCGGAGGCCAGGATATTGCTGCCGCGTCCCAGCACATAGTATGGATAATGCTCTCCTCTGCAAAGGCGGACCAGCGCAGAAAGTGCATCGGTGGAATTGACCTCAGCCCAGAGATCGGCAGTTCCGCCGATGCGGAATGTCGTATGCTCTGACAGCGGCACATTCTCCAGCAGTTTCGTGCCGTAAGTATCACAAAGCTTTTGGAGTTTTTCTCTCATAGTATCCCCCTCATCTCAGAATGCATCGTAATCCTTGACGGTTTCCGTGCCTTCCATGTCCATGCCAAGACGGTCGAGCAGCTCGGTCGCAGCGTTGTAGCCCATCTTTTTCTGACGGTTGTTCATTGCGGCAACCTCCAGGATGACAGCGAGGTTTCTGCCCGGCTTGACCGGAATGGTCAGCGACGGGATCTTGACGCCCAGAATGGATGTATACTGCGTATCGACGCCCATTCTGTCGTAGATCTTCTCCGGATTCCAGAGCTCCATCTCCACAACAAGGTCGATCTTTTCCGTCACCTTAACGGCACCCATACCGAACAGGCGGCGGGCATTGATGATACCGATACCGCGCAGCTCCAGGAAGTGGCGGATGTTATCCGGGGAGGAGCCGACGAGTGAAATATTGGAGACCTTGCGGATCTCAACGGCATCGTCAGCCACGAGCCGGTGGCCGCGCTTGACAAGCTCGATCGCTGTCTCGCTCTTGCCGACGCCGCTTTCGCCGGTCAGGAAGACACCTTCGCCGTAGATCTCGATCAGGACACCGTGGCGTGTGATGCGGGGTGCGAGATTCAGGTTCAGGAATGCGATCAGGCCGGACATGAAATTGGAGGTGCTTTCCTTGCTTCTGAGGAGCGGTACCTCGTATTTCTGGGAAAGCTCGAGCATCTCCGTGAAATACGGCAGCTCTCTTGCAATAATGAGAGCCGGCAGCTTCTGCGAGAACAGCAGCTCCAGACGCTCACGGCGTGTTTTCTCATCAATGGTCGATAAATAGGCGAATTCCATCTTGCCAATGATCTGGATGCGCTCCGGATTAAAGTACTCATAGAAGCCCATGAGCTGCAAGCCCGGACGGTTGACGTCGTTTTCGTCAATGAGGATCTCAGCCGGATCCTTCGGGCTGTAGATGACTTCAAGCTTGAATTCATCAATGATCTTTTTGAGGGTGATGGTGAATTTTTCGGACATAGGGATCACTCCTTATCGTATTTAGGCAATACCGCTGACGCACTGTCCTTTGCGCGGTATTGCCCTTATGATTCCTCCCCTGCCTGTGCAGCAGGAGCTTGTGACAGTGGGATGAGATAGCTGTGTTCATTTTCCGGAAGCGGCACGCCGTCCCAGAGAAAGAGCGTTGCATTATGCTCCGTGAGTGTACGGAGTGTTTCGCAGTTTGCAGCGGACATTTCGTCAAGCCGCATCACGACTGCGGTCAGCTTCAGGGATTCTGTTGCCGAAAGGCCTTCTGTGCGCCCCGCAAGGATGCCGGTCCCATCCAGCAGGACGTAGAAATCCGTGTGAGGTGCTTCACGCTGCATTCGTTCGATCACGCCGGTCAGCGCAGTATAGCGGCCTTCCTGCGTCGCACGGGATTCCAGTCTTGCCTGATCCTCCTCCGTGAAGGCCGGGAACTGCAATCCGTCGCACAGGATCGTCCGGAACCCTGCCTGATTGGCTTCGGCAGCGAGATTTCCGAGGTAATCGACCGCCATCTCGCTGAATGGCGACAGGTGCGGCAGTCCCTTCGCATCGAGCCAGACCTCGCCGGTCTCGCAGTGATAGGCTGCTTCCGCGTGGATCTGCGGATAGATCGTATCATCAAGTGTATGGATGACCGCAACAGGGATAAAGCCCTTGGATGCGATGGTTTCGTAGATACTTTCCAGCGGGACAGCAGCCTTGACTGCACCGCCCCTGGCGGCATCCGCCATCGCCGTTGCAAAGTAGATCTCGCCGCCCTGTGCCTTCAGAGGAACCAGCACATGAGTCGTTTCCGCCGGGATCTGCGTCATCGCCTCATCCAGCGCTGACTGCGTCAGGAGTGTCGAAATATCGAGCATACATCCGCGGATCTCCGGGACCTCCGGCTTCGGATCTGTAGGCGGCTGCGTTTCCTCGGGGGGTGTTTCGGCTTCCGTGGCAGGTTCTGTTTCTGTCGGAGGGATGGTTTCCTCAACCTCCACAGGCACGGCAAGAATATGGCTTTCCTGCGAGAACCGGATCACAGGCCCGCCGATGCTGAATCCGACGAACAGCAGCACGACCATCCCAAGGATGGTAAACACGACCGCAGATGTGTTGGATTTAAACGCCTGTACCCGTTCGTATTTCGATTTTTTGCGATAGATCTTCCGACCTTTTGGTCTGAATTTCATGAGTAATGTTTGCCCCTCTCCTGTAAATCTCTTTTGTTCTGTTAAGCTAATAAAAATGCCTGTTTCTCTATATTTTTAGGATATTGTGACAGCATAGACTGCCATCGAGATGATGCCGATGAACACCATGACAGCCGGAAGTCCTCGAAACGCCGCCGGGATCTCGCGCTCCTCATAAAGCCGTTCGCGAACTCCTGACAGCATCAGCGCTGCCAACAAAAAGCCAAGCCCTTCCTGCAGGCCGAATACGACTGCCGTGACCGGCGAGGCCATATTGCCGTCCATCAGCCCGAACAGCCGGACAGTCGGCGGCTCAGCGAGCGTCTGTGTCAGCCCGTTCGGCGCAAACGCCAGATACAGTGTGCCCATGACTGCACAATTAAATGCAGATAAATGGACATATTTTTTATAACCGGAAGCTTTCCTCCGGAACAGTGCGCCCAGCATCAGCAGGACCAGCAGATACAGCACACCGATCACCGTCGTGTAAACGAGCGGCAGTCCGAGTGAGTAGGGATATGCCAGAAGCCCGGCAAGTCCCAGGGGATAGCAGATCAGCTGCATCCCCAGACACGCACCGACTGAAAAAAGCGTCATCAGCAATGCCAGCACCGGCAGCCGGGAGCTGTTTTTGGCAGCGGCGATCATGGTACTGGTGCCAAGTGCGCGGGTGTAGATCAGATTCGTTGTCAGCAGCGAGAAGATCGCTGTCAGAAGCCACATATTACGCCTCCTGTTTCTTCCGGAAAATCGCCCTGTGAGCGCCTGCAAGGAGCCCCAGCAGGATAAAGCCGCCCCATGGCATCCCAAAGCCCTTCATCACGACCGGCATATCCACGGCATACCCGAAGACGGTACCGTATGCCGTGATTTCGCGCAGAACACCCAGCAGGCAGGCGGCCAGGGTGAATCCGGCTGCATGGGCAGTCAGAACGCCGAGCATTCTGAGCCGCTTGTAATGATAAAAGTGCAGTTCCGAATGTAATACGATGAAAGAATTCACGGACAGCAGCGGCAGATACATGAACGCCGCGCCGCTGACCAGACCAAGCTCCGGCAGCTGCATCTGTGTCAGGGCAGCGTAAGCCGAAGGACTGAGAAATTCACATAGCAGCGCCACGGGAATATACAGCGCAGATGCTGTCAGTGCATACAGAATGATCCGCACCGCATAGGGAAAGCGCCTGGGATAACATGAGCCGATGAGAACGGTCAGCACTGTGATGATCACGAATGCCAGCGACAGCAACAGGGATTTCCGCAAGGTGTCGCAGCAAATGACAAGCGGTGCGATGACCATGCCTTCAGACAGTACGGCATTGTGCCGCAGAAGGCCATCTTTATAAGAACGATCAGGATCCATGGTTCTGCTCCTTTGCCGTTGGATTTGTGGGCTGCGCTTCCTGAGACAGCGGCTTTGTCCTGCGGCCGGAGGTCTGCGGGTAGATACGCTCCTCCAGCTTTGCGAGCCAGTACCAGAACGGACAGGTCAGGATCAGCGCGGCAGCGGGTGCGTACTCGATCCGGAATCTTACGATCAGGAAGCCGGTCACGACAGACGTGAGCAGCGCCGCAAAATACGCCATCAGACCTCTGCAAGGCATCAGCGCCGGATCACCGGTGAGGAAGATCATCGAAAACAAGAGCATATTTGTCAGAAGGATCGCAAGTCCTGCATTTCCGAAAATGATCGGGATCACGATCACCATGAGCGATCCCAGGAATGACCAGAAATTGACCTGCCTGCGCAACAGCAGCACGATCAGTCCCAGCGCCAGCAGCAATGTACAGCCGGTTCCCATGGGGCCTGCCACTGCACCGATCAGGATCTCCAGTGAATCGGTATGGAGCAGTGCAATATCGCCTTTTTCGTTGTAGATGCTTGTGAGGGACGGAACGAGAGTCACATCATTTCCGAACAGCGAGAGCGATCTCCCGACCTCCGGGAATTGCAGGATCTCGTCCTTCCAGCAGATCACCGCAAAGAGATATCCGACTGCTGCCGGCGGAAACAGCAAGGAGCGCCGGTAGCCAAACACGTGTGCGCCGATGGCGACTGCAAACACAGTACTCAGGATCACGATGGAATACGGGACCGTTGCCGGGAACATCAGCGCCATGACGACGGCTGCACCGGCATTGGACAGGTCGATCACTTTATAGGAACGGCCGCGCAGGAACAGACAGATGAAATCTGTCAGCACCGCCGTGACCGCCGCAAGTCCAAGTACCGCGGCGGCGCGGATGCCGTAAAAACAGATCGCGACAAATACAACTGCGCCAAGGAATACCCAGTATTCTGCACGGCGCAAGGGCCTGCTGGTGCCGCTGCGCAGGCTCAAGACTGCGCCCCTTCCGGTTCACGCAGGGACGCGACTGCGGCTGCCATATCCTCCGCACGGAACAGATAGCTTCCGGCAACGATCAGGTCGGCACCGGATCCGGCCGCTTCATGAATGGTAGCGGCATTGACACCGCCGTCTACTTGCAGAAAGATCTCTCGGGAGCCGATTACTTCGCGGAGCTTTGCGATTTTTTGGTTCATTTCATGGATATAGCTCTGACCGCCGAAGCCGGGCTCCACGGTCATGACCAGCACATTCTCGACATGATCGA